>DASYUP010000187.1:0-3016 GCA_036001185.1 Thermoanaerobaculia bacterium | reverse complement strand
CAACAAGGCCAACCTGCCGCGCACGCCCTTCGAAAGGGTGGGGCTCGCCACCGTGGCGAGCCATCCGACCAGCGTGCACCGGGCGTATCAGACCGTTCACGGCAAGCGCTACTTCATGGCCCTCTATCCGGACATCGCGGTCTCTGCCGCTTGCATCATGTGTCACAACCGCCACTCCGAGAGCCCACGGCACGACTTCGCGGTCGGCGACGTGATGGGCGGGATCGTCATCACCATTCCGCTGGACAAGCCGTGACCACGGTCGCACTGGGCTCGGACGACCGCGCGCGGCTGGTGTACCACGGCTTGCCGCCGCTCTCTCGCGTGCGCGCACGGCGCCTGCTGTTCGGCGAGCTGGGCTTGCTGCTGCTGACGGCGGTGCTCGTGGCGCCCACGGTTCTCGGGGCGGCTGGCCACGAGCAGGCGTGGCTGCTGCCGGCGACGAAGTCGCGCCTGTTCCGTGACATCACCGGGTTCGCGGGGCTGGCGGTGATCGCCGCCCAGCTCAGCTTGATCGCCCGCCGGCGCCTGCGGCGCCTCACCGCCCCCGCCCGGCAGCGTTGGTTGCAGGTTCACAAGGTCACCGGACCGCTGCTCTTGCTGGTGGTGGTCGTCCACACGGGCGGCCGCACGGGCAGCAACTCCAACGCGCTGCTCTGGGCCTCTATGTGCACGATGCTGGTGCTGGCCCAGAGCGGCCACGTGTTCAAGGCCTACGTACGCCTGCGTGCGCTGTCGCTGGCCACGTCCGCGGCGATGTCCCTCGACGAGGCCGCCAATGCCGACGACGGCTGGGTGCACCTCGCTGGCTACCAGCTCCACGTCGTGCTGGCCGTCGCCGTCACGCTGTTGCTGTGCGCTCACGTCTTCAGCGTCTACTTCTTCTGAAACGCGGCGCGCTCGTCCTGCGTCTAGGCGCCGCCCTCGCCCACCCGCCCGCGCGCTCGCCCCTCTGCCGCTACAGATTGCGGCGGATCCAGCCCGCCTGCCCCATCCGCCGCAGGACGATGCGCACGCGGCGCTGGTAGCCGCGGCTGGTGCGTCCGGGGTGCCAGCTCTTGGGGCGCGAGAGGCCGGCGGCGAGCTGGGCGGCCTGGCCGGCTGACAGCCCGGCGGCGCTGGTGCCGAAGTAGTGGCGGGCGGCCGCCTCGGCGCCGTAGACGCCCGGGCCGAGCTCGCAGACGTTGAGGTAGAGCTCGAGGATGCGCCGCTTGGAAAGGAAGCGCTCGAGCTCCCAGGTGAGGATCGCCTCCTTCACCTTGCGCAGCGGGTTGTAGGCGGCGGAGAGCCAGAGGTTCTTCGCCAGCTGCTGGGTGAGGGTGGAGGCGCCGCGTGGCAGCTCCTTCTCCTCCCAGGCGTCGCGCAGGGAGGCCTCGAGCTCGTGGCTGGAGAAGCCGTGATGGGAGAAGAACTCCATGTCCTCGGCGGCGATCACCGCCTGCTTGAGGTTGCTGGAGACGCGGGAGTAGCGCACCCAATTCTGGCGCGGCGGCGGCAACCCCTGGCGGGCGGCGCGCGCGCGGTAGTGGTCGATGAAGGCGGTGGTCGCGGGGTTGTGCTCGGCGTACCAGGGGACGTCGGGCCAGGTGACCGCCTCCCAGGCGAGGTAGGCGATGCCGAGGGCGGCAGCGAGCAGCAGGCAGCCGCGGCGGCGGGTCTCGGGCGGCGCGGCGCTCTTGGCGGCGACGCGCGGCACCTCCGAGGGGGCGGCGGCGGGGGCGGTGTCCAGGGGCGCTCCGGCGTCGGGCTGGCCGCGGGGCGGCGCCGTCCATCGTACGCTAGGGTGATGCCGGGGAGAGCACGGGCCGAAGGCGCCGAGGGCGTCGAGGGGGGTATGGCGCTGATCGAGGCGCTGGTGGCCGCCACGGTGGCCGGCATCGCCCTGCTCTTCCTCGTCGCCCTGCTGGCGCACGAGGCGCGACTGATCACCCGCGCCGCCGGCCAGCGCGAGGCGCTGGCCTGTGTGGAGGGGGCGATCGAGGGGCTGCGGGCCGGCGCGCTGCCGCTCGCCACACTCACGTACACCACGCCGGCTCCGCCCTGGGTGACGCTGCCGCGGCACGGGGGCACCTTGTGGCTGGTGGTGATGCCGGCGCCAACCGGTCCGCCCGGCCTCTGGGAAGTCACCGCCACCGTCCGTTACGTCGCCGGACACGACGTGCAGATGCGCAGCGTCTCGACCATGCTGTGGCAGCCGTGAGGGGTGGGCGACGCCCGTGGTGGACGGTGCCGCAGGGCACGCCGCGGAACACCGCGCACCGCCAGGCAGGCTTCACCATCCTCGAGCTGACCGTGGCGCTGGTGGTGCTGCTGGTCGCCGTGCTGATGGCCTGCGATCTCCTCGACGAAAGCGCACGGCTGCTGCACCACTCGGTGCGCCGGGCCCGCGACCCCTGGACGCTGCTCACCACCGAGCTGTTGCGCAACGACCTGCGGGGCGGGACGCCGCTGCCGGCCGGGCCCGGGGTCGGCCCGCCGCTGCAGCTGATCACCGATGAGGGTCTTGTCACCTGGGAGCTCGGCCCGCGCGACGAGCTGCTGCGCGGCGTCTCCGGCGGTCCCGTACGCACTCTGCTGCGCGGGGTCTCGGGCTGGCAGTGGCGGCTGCTGCCGGGCCCCGCCGTCGAGGTCGAGCTGCGCCTCCACCTCAGCTCCCCCTACCTCCGCCAGGCCGGCGGCCGGCTGCCGCGCGCCGATCCCGGTGAGGACATCACCCTGCACTGGCTGGTGGTCACCCGCGGTGGCGCCAGCAGCGCGCGATGGTGAGGATCTCAGCTGATGGCAGCGCTCGTAGGGCGCGCCGGGGCGAGAGCGGCCAGGCGCTGCTCATCGCCCTGCTCGCGCTCTTCCTCGCCTCGATGGCCGCCGGTTTCGTCGCCGAGGACCTGGCCCTGCGCGAGAGTGCGCTGCAAGAGGAGATCGCGCGCGCGCACGTGCGCGGGCTACTCGACGGGGCGGTGGCGGAAGGTCTGGCCTATCTTTCGATCCCGCGGCCCCTGCCGGCGGGGATGCGCCC
>DASYUP010000186.1:0-6411 GCA_036001185.1 Thermoanaerobaculia bacterium | reverse complement strand
TCTTTTCCGAGGTCCATGCCTAGCAGTCTTATACATTGGACTTCTATGTATTGTCAACTCGACGTGTGGCATCGGAAGGAGGGTGGGCGCGGATCGACGATCCCCTCGGGCCGGCGCGGATCAGCTCGACTGCAGCGCCCGCTGCGGCTCGACGCCGGCGGCGCCGAGGGCGGGAACCCAGCTGGCGAGGAGGGCCACCGCGGCCAGCGCCAGCGGCACGCCGACGAAGGTGAGCGGGTCCGTCGGCCGCACCTCGTAGAGCAGGCTCGCCAGCACGCGCGTGAGCACGAGCGCGGCGGCGAGACCGACGGCGATGCCGGCGGCGGCCAGGCGAACGCCCTCGGCCACGATCGTCGCCACCAGTTGCCTGCGGGTGGCGCCGAGCGCCACCCGCAGGCCGATCTCGCGCCGGCGTTGCGCCTCGGTGTAGGCGACGACGCCGTAGAGCCCGACCAGCGCAAGCAGCAGGGCGAGGGCGGCGAAGAGGCCCAGCGCGCGGCTCTGCAGGCGCTGCCGCCAGAACGGATCGGGCGGGTCGCCGCCGCCGATCCTCACGTGTCGGCCCAGCGGGTCCTGGTTGCCGAAGACGCGGCGCGCGAAGGTCTCGTTGACGAGGACGACCGGTGCCGCGGGGTCGCGATCGGCGGCCGTGAAATCGCGGCCGCGCAGGAATGGCACGCCGATCAAGGTAGCTCGCGGCCGGTGCTACAGTGCCGGCCGCGGCTCCCCTCCATGCGCCTGGCCACCGAGTTCGTCAAGCTCCCCCTGCGCTTCGACGCCGAGCGCCTCGCCGCCGAGATCCTGGCCGTGCCCGAGGAGCGCTGGCGCCCGCACCCGCAAGGGCACGCGGGCAACTCGGCGCTGCCGCTGCTCGCCGCCCACGGCGACCCCGCCGACGACGAGACGCGGGGGCCGATGTTGCCGACGCCCGATCTCGCGCAGCTGCCCTACGTGCGCCAGCTGCTCGCCGCCTTGCGCTCACCCATCGGGCGCACCCGGCTCATGCGCCTCGAAGGCAACGCCGAGGCGACGGCGCACGCCGACGTCAACTACTACTGGAGCGAGCGGCTGCGCGTGCACGTGGCGGTCGTCACCACGCCCGGCGTGCGCTTCCTCTGCGGTGAGCGCGAGGTCCACATGCAGGCCGCCGAGTGCTGGGTCTTCGACACCTGGCGCATTCACAACGTGCTCAACCCCGACCCCACGCGGCGGATCCACTTGGTGGCCGACACCGTGGGCTCGCCCGAGCTGTGGGACCTCATCGAGCAGGGCGAGCACCCCTTCGCGACGCCGGCGCGCCCGGGAGCGCCGCCGCGCTTCGTGCCTTGGCGCGAAGGCATGGAGGTCGAGCTGCCCACCGAGCGCCACAACCAGCCAGTGGTGATGTCGCCATGGGAGCAGGCGCTCCTCCTCGAGCGGCTGCTCGCCGAGGCGGCCGCGATCTCCGGCCAGGCCCCGGCCGTCGACGAGCTGGCCACCGCGCTACTCCCCTTCCGCTGGCGCTGGCGCGAGCTGTGGGCGCTGCACGGCGATGGCCCACAAGGCTGGGAGGCGTACCGCCACACGCTCGCCGGTCTCGACGCCCTGCTCGCTCCCTGGGAGGACCGGCTGCGGCTGGCGAACCGGCTCGACCTCGCGGGCGCGCTGCGCCACGCGCTGGTGCGGCCGGCGCTCAACCCGCGCCTGGCGGAGGGACGGAAACAGACGACGGCGGCACCGTCGGCACCAGGCGGCAGCAACGCCGAGCGCGTTGGGGTCGCCGCAGCCGCCCCGGCGCGGCGCGCCGCGCGCGAGCGCACCACCGCGAGCGCTCCCCCCGCCGCGGCAATGGACCCCCCTCGCCGCTTCGACCGCCCGATCTTCATCGTCTCCTCGCCGCGCGCCGGCTCCTCGCTGCTCTTCGAGACCCTGGCGCGCTCGCCGGGCGTCTGGACGGTGGGCGGCGAGAGCCACGCCCTCATCGAGGCGATCCCCGCGCTGGCTCCGGCGCAGCGTCGATGGGAGTCGAACCGGCTCGTTGCCGCCGATGCGACTCCGGGGGTCGTCGAGCGGCTTACCGACGCCTTCTTCCTGCGCCTACAGGATCGCCAGGGGCGGCGTCCGGCCGCCGGCGCCGAGGGGCTGCGGCTGCTCGAGAAGACGCCGAAGAACGCGCTGCGTGTGCCCTTCCTCGCCACCGCCTTTCCCGATGCGCTGTTCGTCTACCTCTATCGCAACCCGCGCGAGACCGTCGGCAGCACTCTCGACGCCTGGAGCTCGGGGCGTTTCGTCACTTACCCCGACCTCCCGGGCTGGCAGAGCCCACCCTGGTCGCTGCTGCTGGTGCCCGGCTGGCGCGAGCTCGCCGGCCGGCCGCTGCCGGAGATCGCCGCGCGGCAGTGGTCGACGACCACCGAGCTGCTGCTCGCCGACCTCGAGGCGCTGCCGCCCGAGCGCTGGTGTATCGCCAACTACGGCGCGCTGGTGAGCGATCCGCAGAGAGAGGTCGAACGGCTCTGCCGCTTCCTCGACCTGCCCTGGGACCAGGAGCTGGCAACACCCCTGCCGCTCTCCCGCCACACGCTGACGCCACCGCAGCGGGGGAAGTGGCGCCGTCACGCCGCGCTGCTGGCACCCGTCTTCCCGCTCACCGCTGACGCCGCCGCCCGCGCGCTGGAGCTGTTCGCGCGCCGGCCCGGGCACACGCCCCTGCCGGAGCCGGACGACGACGACGGCGAGGCAGGTGCCGCGAGCGCGGTGGAAGCAGCGCCCGCCGCCACCATCGCCGCCGCGGCGCCGGCGCCACTCCCCGACGGGCGAATCGCGGCCCCCCCGCCGCGTGCCGCCGCGCACGGGTCGGCGGCAGCCCTGCGCAGCGTCGCCACATCCTCGTTCGCAGAGCTGCTGCAACGCCTGCGCAGCTCCCTCGTCGTCTCCACCTACCAGAGCGGCCAGGTGGTGCTGCTGCGCGCCGACGGCGGTCAGCTCAACACCCACTTCCGCCCCTTCGAGAGCCCGATGGGCATCGCCGTGGGGCCCTCGGCCGGTCCACCGGCGACGCTCGCCCTCGGCACTGCCCGCGAGGTCTGGGAGCTGCGCAACGTCGCCGCCGCCGGCCGTCGCCTCGAGCCCGGCGGCAAGCACGACGCCTGCTTCCTGCCGCGGGCGCGCCACGTCACCGGCGACGTGCGCGTCCACGAGCTCGCCTACGCCGGCGACGAGCTGTGGCTGGTCAACACCCGCTTCTCGTGCCTCTGCACACTGGACTCGGCGCACAGCTTCGTGCCGCGCTGGCGGCCCCCATTCGTCACCGCCCTCGCCCCCGAGGACCGCTGCCACCTCAACGGCCTGGCGGTGGTCGACGGCCACGTGCGCTACGTCACCGCGCTCGGCCGCAGCGACACGCCGCAGGGCTGGCGCGAGCAGAAGGCGAGCGGCGGCCTGCTGCTCGACGTGCCGAGCGGCGAGACCGTGGCGACCGGCCTCTGCATGCCCCACTCCCCTCGCTGGCACGACGGGCGGCTCTGGGTGCTCGAGTCGGGCAAGGGCCAGATGGCCACCGTCGAGCCGGCGAGCGGGCGCCTCACCACGGTGGCGCAGCTCCCCGGCTTCACCCGCGGCCTCGCCTTCGCCGGCCCGTTCGCCTTCGTCGGGCTGTCGCAGGTGCGCGAGAGCGTCTTCGGCGGCGTCCCGCTCGCCCGGCGGCTGCGCGAGCGGGCGTGCGGCGTGTGGGTGATCGACACGCGCAGCGGCGCCACCGCCGCCTTCATGCGCTTCGAGGACGCCGTGCAGGAGATCTTCGACGTCGCCATCCTGCCCGGCCTGCGCTTCCCCGAGGTGGCGCCCGACACCGACCTCGTGGCGACCTCGTGGGTGCTGCCGGAGGAGGCGCTGGCCGAGGTGCCGGCGCCGCTGCGGAGCTGACGTCGATCTCCGGCGCTACGGCGCCGGGACGATCTCCTCGAGCAGCAGCGAGCGCCCCACCAGCACGTCAGGCGCCGCGGTGGCGCGATCGGCGACGAGGGTGACGTCGAGCACCGCCGAGGGCGCGAGGTCGCGCGGGATGTCGATGGTGAAGCGCATTGGATCGGGTCCGGCGGCCGGCACCGTCACCACCCGCCGTGTGCCTCCGGCCGGCGAGGGGATCGACACCGTGAGGTCCAGCGGATAGAGGTAGCCCGCCTCGGGGAGACGGCGCACGGCGATGGACAGGCGATCTACGCCCGGCCGCCGGCGCACCAGCACCGTCGTCGCCCGCCCGAAGGCGCGCTCCTTGCGCTCGAAGGGACCGACCACCTGCCGCTCGGCGCCGCCGGCGGCCCGCGTCAGCGACTCGGGGATGGTGAGCTGCGACATCTCGGCGGCGAGCTGTTGCTCGCGGGCGCGCCAGTCCCCCGGCGGTGGCTGGCGGTAGACCGGCACGTCGGCGCGCCGATCCCCCGCCGGCAGCGCCGGCCAGCCGAGCAGCGCGGCGAGCCCGCGGTAGACCATGCCGCCGTAGAGCTGGTTAGCGGCGGCATTGCCATGCCCCCACTGCGTGGTGCTCCACTGGCCCTTGGTGAGCTCGATGGGAACGACGACGTAGGGCGCCGGCACGTCGTTGTTGGCCATCATGGCGTGCGCATCGACGTCGTTCCAGCGCCCGACGAAGAAGACCAGCAGGGGGACTCCCTGGTGTTGCAACCGCGCGGCGGTGTCGCGCACCGCCGCGAAACCGCGCCGCCAGCGCTCCTGGTAGCGATAGGAGTCGAGCCGTCGCATGTGGTAGGCGATGACGTGGGGATCTCCGAAGTCGTCGGGCATCACGCCGGCTTCGGTGGTGGATCCATTGGGCAGCACTTCGAGGGTGCTGTGGTTGTCGTTGCCGGCGGGACAGAGGACGACCACGTCGGGCTGCAGGCGACCGTAGAAGAACCAGAGGGCCGTCGTCTCGTCGAGCAGGTTGTAGCCCGGCAGGGCGAGCGTCCACGCCTCCACCCGCCGCTTCTCGCCGGCGTGCTGGTTCGCCAGCCGGGCGGTCACCTCGGCGAAGGTCTCCGCCCGCTTGATGCCCATGCCGAACGTCCAGGAGTCGCCGACGAAGAGCACGCGCAGCGTGTCGGCCGGCTTCGCCGACGGCCCCGTGCGGTAGCCCAGGTCGTTGGTGGTGAAACGGTCCCCCCAGGCGCTGAGCGCGCTGTTGGGTCTCATCGTGTAGCCGATGCGCGGCTCGAAGTAGGCCCACTGGTAGAGGCCAGGGCTCTGCGCCAGCAGGCTGTCGACGAGCTTCTGCCGCTCGCGCGAGGAGAGGTTGTCGACCGACGGGAAGTGGAAGGCCATCCACCACCCGGCGGCGCACACCAGCAGGCCGGTGAAGCAGGTGGTCGCCACCACCAGCAACGCGCGCGCGACGCGGGGGCTCGGCTCCATGGCGGCGCGGGATGGTAACACGCGCTACGCGAGGCGTTTCGCGCTCGTCACTGCCGCTCGTCGGCAGCGTCGTCAGGCGGCGAGGGTGCCGCCGCTTCATCCGCCGCGCGCGTCCAGCGGATCAAGCGGACGCGCAAGCTCTCGGGCGGCGGCGTCACGCCGGCCGGCAGCCGCAGGCTGACCACCGCGGGCGCGCGCGCCACCGCCACGCGGTCGGTCGACCAGGCGAGCTTCTTGGTGCCGAGGTTGCGCAGCGGCAGGTGCGTGCCGTCGATCTCCACGTGCGGCGCGGCGCCCAGGAGGTGGCGTGGCCCGACCACCAGCGAGAGGCAGTCGCCGGCGGCGTAGGCACCGGTTGGCCGCGCCTGCAGTGCATCGCCAGCCGGCGCCACCGTGAGCTGCTCGACGCCGTCGACGCGCCACGGGTGGAGCACCAGCGTCACCGGCTCGCCGGCGACGGCGTGCAGGAGCGAGGGCGCGACGGCGATCACCGTGCCGAGGCCCAACCGCTGGCGATGGAGGTCGCCGTTCGCACCCTGCGCGCGCTCGCTGGCGAACAGCTCGGCGTCGCTGCACGCCAGCAGCGCGCCGGCGGCGCGTAGATCGCTCACCGGCGTCACCGCCACGCCGCGCGGCTCGCTGCGGTGCCCGCCGCCCTCGACGACGGCGGAGAGCGGGGTGCGCAGTCGCGCCGCCTCCTGGCTGGCGCGCTCGAGCGCCACGTCCCAGGTCGAGCGGAAGACCTCGGCGCGCAGGTAGCCCCGCAGCGGCGCGGCGGCGAGAACGCTGACGAGGAGGCCACCGGCCACGGCGACCGCGGGGCGGACGCCCCCTGGCAGCAGCGCCGCCGCGCGCTGCCACCCCATCATCAGCAGCCAGGCTGCACCCAGCGAGGTGAAGGGCAGCACCGGCAGGAAGTTGTTCGGCTTGAAGAGGTCGCTGGCCAGACCGTAGAGCAGCACGAAGCCCAGAGGGAAGACGAGGACCACCGGGACGAGCGCCGGCGGCAGCTCGCCGCGGCGA
>DASYUP010000185.1:0-4811 GCA_036001185.1 Thermoanaerobaculia bacterium | reverse complement strand
GCCACCTCCTGGCCATCGCTTCCGGCAAAGGCGGCGTGGGAAAGAGCACGGTCACTCTCGGCCTGGCGCGGGCGTTGCTCGCGGCCGGGCGGCGGGTCGCCGTGCTCGACTGCGATCTCAACGGACCCTCGCAGGCGCAGATGGCGGGCGTGCTGGGTCTCCCCTGGGTTCCCGGCGAGGAGGGGCTCGAGCTGCCGCGCGGCAGCGATGGGCTCGCGGTGCTGTCGCTGGGTAGCGTGCTGGGGAGCGAGTCGGCGCTGCGCTTCGCCGCCGTGTCGCAGGGGGACGAGCAGGTCTGGCGCGGCACCCGCGAGCTGACCGTGCTGGGCCAGTTGCTCGCCGGCGTGCGCTGGGGGGAGCTCGACGTCCTGCTGCTCGACCTGCCGCCGGGGGCCGAGCGCACGGTGCAGGTGGCCCAGCTGCTGGGGCCGCGCGCGTCGTTCCTGCTGGTCACCATCCCCTCGGTGGTGGCGCGCCAGGTCGTCGCCCGTTCGCTCGACGCGCTGGCGGGCGAGTCCGCCATCGCCGGCGGCGCCGGTCGCGTCGTCGGCTACGTCGAGAACATGGCCGGCTACTGGTGCCGCGAGTGCGGCGCCGTGCGCCCGCTGTTTCCGGCCGCCGCGGCGCCGCTGCCGGTGCCGCTGCTCGCCTCCATCCCCTTCGACCCCGAGCTCGCCGCCGCCTGCGACCGTGGTGCGCCGGCAGCTCTCGACTCGCCCGCCGGCGAAGCGCTGCGCGCCGCCGCCGGCCGGCTCCTGGCCACCCTGGAGGGCTCGCCATGAAGTTCCTCTGTATCGCCTGCGACGAGCCGATGAAGCTCGAGGAGTCGACACCGCCTGCCGAAGGCGCCGGCTTCACCGCCACCTTCCGCTGCCCGCGCTGCGGCCAGGGAGTGGCGATGCTCACCAATCCCTGGGAGACCGAGGTGGTCGGCTCGCTGGGAGTCAAGCTCGCCAACGGCCGCGAGAGCCGCTGCCCCATGGGGACGATGATCGCGGCGTCACGGCAGCCAGGCGCGCTGGCGGAGGGTCTCACCTGGACGGCCGGCGCCCTCGCTCGCCTGGACCGGATCCCCGAGATGGTGCGGCCGATGGCGCGGGAAGGGATCGAGCGCTACGCCCAGGGGCGAGGGCACAGCGTCGTCGACGAGACCCTGCTCGAGGAAGCGCGGGCCCAGCTGGGAAGCTGAGAAAAAAATTGCCGTTGCCGAACCGCGGCGAGCGGCCAGTAACGGCGGTGTCATGCAGATTGCGTATCGTGTCGAGCGGTTGCGCTACAGCTCGCTGTGTTGCCGTTTCGTGGCGGGCTAGAACCCGTGGCCGAAGGAGAGGAAGGGCTCCTGGTACTTGCGCGCCGAGCGCCCCCACAGCCACTGGTTGTAGCCGGCCTCCAGGTACCAGCCGCGATCGCGGCCGAGGGGCACCATCAACGAGGTCCCGAGCCGCGCCATGCTCGCGTTGTTGAAGTTGTTCGTGGCGCTCGAGCCGAAGCGGTCGTTGTGGTGACGCGGCGTGTTGTTGCCGACGCTCTGGATGAAGACGCCGGCGACCTTGGCGCGCAGGCCGTACCAGGGCAGCGGTAGCCCGACGTCGGCGTAGAGCGGAACCTGGTCGGCGGGCGCCCCCTCGCGCCAGGTGTAGCCGGTCTCCACATTGGCCCACCCCTTCCCCTCCCAGAGCGAATGGCTGGCGAGGAAGGTGAGGGAGTAGTCGTGCTTGAGGATGCCCCGCCACTCGGAGTTCAGGCCGGTGACGTGCCCCTGGGTGTCGAAGGTGTGGCGGTCGTAGACACCCTTCTGGTCGTAGAAGACGGGGGTCCGGTAGGTGAGGCCGACGGCGAGCGGCCAGCCGGTCTCCTGGTTGAAGCCGTACTTGAGCCCGAGCCAGGCATCGGAGAGGCCGGCGTTCTCCTCCAGGGCATTGGGCCGCCCCTCGAAACCGTCGAGGTAGGTGATCGTCCAGTTGGCAGCGAGACCTCTCCACACGCCTGCCTCGCCGCTGAGGTAGGCGTAGCGGAAGTCGTGGTCCCCCTGGTTGGCGAGGGTCTGGCCCCGCCGTCCCCACGAGCTGTGGGCGCGCTTGCGGCTGGCCCCGAGCTGGAAGCTGCCGTCACCCGGCTTGGGCACCCAGGCGCCGCCGGCCCAGACGGGAGCGCTCATCAACGAGGCGAGAAGGACCAGGGCAACGGTGACGCGACGCATTCGACCTCCGGGCAGGGGCGAAACCACCGGAGTCCACCTCCGCCGGTCCGCGATCCATGGGCGAAATCGCCAAAGGCAGGAGCAACAGGCGTGCCCGGGTGCAAGCGGCTAGTCTTGTCAGCTAAGCCATTCTATTTAGGAGAGTTAACCAGATGGTCTTGGGTTTCCGCCGAGGCCCATCACGGATTTCCTATGAAACATCACCTTAGGCTCTATGAAGCTGCGGACTCGAGGCCCATAATTCGTTGACGAGCCCCGGCCCCGTGCCGTACCCTCTGCCGACCATCCGATGTCCCCCTCGTCGCGCTTCCGGCTGGGGCGGCGGCTGTCGGCGCCGGCGCTACCGGCCCTGCTCCTCCTGCTGCTGGGCGCCATCAACGCGCTGGCGATCGCCGGCGTGGTGAGCGCGCGTCGCGGCGCCCGCGAGGCGGCGTTGCAGGACCTGCGGCTGCAGACCGACGCCAACGCCAGGGCGGTGGAGGCGGTGCTCGCCGCCTTGCGCCGCGACCTCATTGCCCTCACGCGATTGGCGCCGCTGCATCAGCTGCTCGTCGCCGGCCCGCGGCAGGACGCCAAGCGCGGCGAGGCGGCGCGCGCCCTCGAGGCCTTCCTGCAGACCCATCCGGCGGTGCACGCGGCCGCCCTGCGCGAGAACAGCGGCAGCGCTTTGCTGCTCTTCGGCCGGCGGGCGGACGGCGCCGCCCTGCTCCTGCCGACGACCTCGGACCCGCCGGCGCCGATCGCCGACCGGCGGCTCTTCGTCACCCAGTTTCCGGTCGCCGGCCCGGTGCGCGAGCCCGGTCTGCTGGAGATCTGGATCGATCCCGCGCCGCTGCTCGCCACGGCGGCGCCAGGCGTCGGTGGCCGGCTGGAGCCGCGGCCGCCGGGCGACGATGCGCCGCCCGCGAGGCGACAGTCGCTGGCGGCCGAGGCCACGGTGCGCGACCCGCTGTGGGCGCCGCCCGTCGCCTGGACCCTCGTCCGCGACGCCGAGGCCAGCCGCACGCTGCAATCGGCTACCGAGCTCGCCGGCCGCTACCGCCGCACGGCCCTGCTCAACCTGGCGGTCATGGCCTTCACCCTGATGCTGGGGCTGCTCGCCTTCCAGCAGGCGCAGCGCTCTTCGGCGCTGGCGGCGGAGAACCGCCAGCAGGCGCGCCTGCGCGAGCTCGAGCGCCAGATCCTGCACGCCGAGCGACTGGCGAGCGTCGGGCGCCTGGCGGCGGGAGTGGCGCACGAGGTGAACAACCCGCTCGAGGGCACTTTCAACTACCTCTCCCTGCTCGACGAGGACCTCGCCGCGGGTGACCTGGTTCGTGCTCGCGAGGGCCTCGGCCGCGTGCGCGAGGGGCTGGCGCGGGTGGCCGGAGTGATGCGGCAGATGCTGGCGCTCTCCGACCCCGGCCGCGTCGACAAGGCGCCGCTCGACCTGCGCGAGCCGCTGGCGCGCGCCGCCGACTTCGTCCGCTCGCATCGCGCCCTCCGCGAAGTGGCGATCGACCTCGACCTGCCGCCAGCACAAGTGCGGGTCGAGGGCAACGCGGTGACCCTCGGCCAGCTCTTCCTCAACCTGCTGCTCAACGCCGGCCAGTGCCAGGGAGGCAAGGGCGAGGTCGCCGTCTCCTGCCGCGTCGTCGACGGTCACGCCCAGGTGCGGGTGGCCGATCGCGGCCCCGGGCTGTCGCCGGAGGCGCTCAGCCACCTCTTCGAGCCCTTCTTCTCCACCCGCGGCTCGATCGGCCTCGGGCTGGCGGTGTGCGAAGGCATCGCCCGCGATCACGGCGGCGCCATCCGCGCCGGCAATCGCCCCGAGGGTGGAGCCGAGCTGGTCGTCGACCTGCCGCTGCTGAGGCCGGAATGGCCGTGAACGGCACCCTGCTGGTGGTCGAGGACGAGGCCTACGTCCGCGACTCGCTCGCCTCCTGGCTGGGGCGGCGGGGCTTCACGGTGGTCACCGCCGGCAGCGTCGAGGAGGTGGTGGCGCGGCGGCAGCACGAAGGGGTCGACCTGGTGCTCACCGACCTCAAGCTGCCGGGCGAAGATGGCCTTGCCCTCGTCCGCCGGCTCGCCGGCGAGGGCCCGCCGGTGGTGGTGCTCACCGGCCACGGCACGGTGGCCTCGGCGGTCGAGTGCATCAAGGCCGGCGCCGCCGACTACCTGCTCAAGCCCGTCGACCCCGACGAGCTGGTGCTGGTGGTCGACCGTACGCTCGCCAACCGCCGGCTGGCGCGCGAGGTCGGCTACCTGCGGGCCGTCGACGGCGGCCGCGGCGGCGAGCCAGTCGGGGTTTCAGCGCCGTGGCTTGAGGTGGTGGCCATGCTGCGAGTGGCCGCCCCGGTCTCCACGCCGGTGCTGCTGGTCGGGGAGTCGGGCACCGGCAAGGAGGAGGCGGCGCGGCTGCTGCACCGCCTGTCGCCGCGGGCGCGGGGGCCGTTCGTCACCGTCAACTGCGCCGCCATCCCGCTCGAGCTGTTCGAGAGCGAGTTCTTCGGCCATCGCCGCGGCGCCTTCACCGGCGCCATCGCCGACCGCGAAGGGCGCTTCCAGGTGGCGCACGGCGGCACGTTGCTGCTCGACGAGGTGGACGCGCTGCCCGCCATCGCGCAGGCGA
>DASYUP010000184.1:0-4864 GCA_036001185.1 Thermoanaerobaculia bacterium | reverse complement strand
CGTAGCGCTTGGGAGTGGGCGGCAAAGTCGCCATCGCCTTCTGCAGCAGGGCGACGCCGGCGAGCAGCGCCAGGTGCTGGTCGCGGCGGCTGCTCCACGCCACCTCGTCGGCGAGGGCCACGGGGCGCACCCGCGCGCTGGTGGTGGCCTGGTTGCCCGGGCGCAGCACCCGCTCGGGGCGGCCGGCCTGGGCGACGTGCACGGTGCCCTCGTAGACCGACACGCGCGAGCCGCGGGTGCCGGCATCGACGGCGAACACGGTGCCCACCACCGCCACCGTGCAGTCGCTGGTCGCCACCCAGAGGTGGCGTCCCGGCGCCTGCTTGGCGGCCTCGACGATGACCTCACCGCCCTCGAGCTCGAGCCTGGTGCCGCCGCGCTGGCGCAGCACCGAGAAGCGGGTGCGCTCGCGCAGCTCGACGGTCGAGCCGTCGGCGAGGCGCACCATCGCCGCCTGGCCGCGCGGCGTCACCACCTGCTGGCCGTAGGAGACCTCGGCGCCGGCGCCGAAAGGCTGCGCCTGCTTGCCGCCGAGGCCGACCACGGTACCGGAGATGACGCGCAGCATGGCGCCGCCGGCCGCGCCGCCGGGCCACACCTGCCGCAGCACCAGCAGCTGCAGGCCGAGCAGCAGGACGACGGTCGCTGCCGCCGCCCAGGTCCAGGGCGAGCTGGCCCAGCGGGGCAGCTGGCGCGCCGTCGCCGGCTCGCTCACCGCCGCTTCCCCGACCTCCAGTGCCTTGAGGGCCCGCCGGCAGGTGAGGCAGCTCCGCGCGTGGTCGGCCACCAGCAGCTCGCGCTCGGGCGCCAGCGTGCCGGCGAGGAAGGCGGGGAAGAGGCGCTGCACGTCGGCGCAGCCGAGCACCCGACCGGGCACCTCGGGCGCCACGCCCAGCCTCTCCTGCACCCGCTGCAGGGCCGCCTCGACTCGTGCCGGGTCCAGCCCCTCGGCCTCCTGACGGACGGCGGAGGCCGCCCGCTCTACCAGCTCTTCGTTGCGCATCGTCTCGCTCATGACAGTTGTGCTCCATCCAGCAGGCCATGACCCCTGGCCGTCAGGTGCTTCTGCAGGGCGCGCCGGGCGCGGTGGAGGGTGACCGCCACCACCGGCGCTGAGGTGCCGAGCGCCACCGCGACCTCGGCGTTGGTGAGCCCCTCGAGATGCCGCAGCACGAACGCTTCGGCGGCTCGCGGGGCGAGGCGAGCCAGCCCTTCGCGCAGGGCGCGCCGCAGGCCGGTGCCGCCGGCCATGCGCTCGGCCGAGGGGGCGGCGTCGGCGAGAGTGTCCGGGGGCGCGTCGTCGAGCGCCACCGCGGCGCGCGTCTTGCGCCGCCGCAGGGCGTCGAGGGCGGCGTTGGTGGCTGCCCGCCGGAGGTAGGCGCCCGCCTCGTCACGCCGCACGCGGCCGGCGTGGCGGTTGGCGAGCAGCCGCAGGAAGACCGTCTGTACCACGTCCTCGGCGTCGCTCTCGCTGCCGGTGACACGGTAGGCGGTGCGGAAGACGTCCCGACCGTGGACGCGGAACAGCTCCTCGAGCTGGGCGTCGGCGGGAGGCTTGTCGCTGCTGGTTACGGGTTGCACCGGTCGGTCCCTCCTCGGGGAAGCGTGCCGTCACGACAAAGTACGCGGGGTTGGAGGTAACGTTAACAGGCCGGACCCAGGCGCCCCGCCCCTGCGGCGGCGGCGGGGCCGGCGCTGCACCCGCTCGTGCGGGAGGGAGGATGCGATGCGCAGCCGTGCGGCTCTCGGCGGTCACCCGCTACACCCGGCGATGGTGGCCATCCCCATCGGCGCCTTCACGGTCACCCTGGTGGCCGACCTGCTGGTCCTCGTCCACCGCCCCGGGCCCTGGGATGCCACCGCCCGCTACTCGCTGGCGCTGGGCATCGCCGGCGCCCTCGCCGCCGCCGTGCTCGGCTTCATCGACTATTTCGGCGTCGAGATGAGCCCCGCCGGCAAGAAGGTGGTGGTGTGGCACCTGCGGGTCAACCTCGCCGCGGTGGCGCTGTTCGGCGCGAGCCTCTGGCTGCGCCAGAGCGACCCGGCGCGCTGGTGCATGCCGGGCTTCGCCGCCTCGACCACCGGCTACGTGCTGTTGATGGTCGGCGGCTGGTTGGGCGGCAAGCTGGTCTTCGAGCACAAGGTGGGGGTGATCGAGACCGCCGATCCCCAGGCGACCGAGATCGGACAGCGCCAGAAGGGGTAGCGAGCAACCGGAGCCTGGCCCGCGCGGGCAAGCTCGGGGCCGTGCCGTCATGACGAGAGGGGAGGCGTGCCGGCCGCGAAGGCGGTCTGGCGGCCTACGCCCGCGGCGGCTCGAGCCGCAGCAGCCGGCGCAGGTTGGCGCGGAAGGCGGCGGTCGAGCAGAGGTCCTCGCCGCCGGCGAGGCGCAGCTTGAAGTTGCCGTGGAACCAGCGCTCGACCGAGCGCACGTAGTCGAGGTTGACGATGGCGCCACGGCTGATGCGCAGGAAGCGCTCGGAGTCGAGCAGCCCCTCGAGCCGGCGCAGGGTGTCGCGCTGCGCGTAGCAGGCGCCCCCCTCGACGTGGACGCGGACGTTGTTGCCGTCGGCCTCGATCCAGCGGATCTGGTCCACCCGCAGCAGCACGAAGCGGTCGCCGATGCGCATCGACAGCCGGCTGGGAAAACGCCGGGGCGGCGCGAGGGCGCGGCCTGGAAGGACCGGCTCGACGGGCAGGGGCCCCCCCTCGGCTTCCTCGTCGAGCTCGGCGTCCCTGGGGTCGTCAGCCTCTCGCACCAGACCGGACCTCTGCAGCGGATTGCTCATGGCTTCCTCGGCTCGGTAGCTGCACCAAGAATCTACGGATCAGCAGCGCAGAAGTTGTGAGCCCGGCCAGACGATCGTCCCCCCGCTCGTCGGCAGTTCAACAGTCGTGCCTCCTGAGTACTCATACTCGGCGGAAGCGAAAAAGTTCCCGGCGGGGTGGCGGGACATCCCACACGTCGTTGGAGGGGGGCGGCGCGGAATATCCCTCGCCGGCTGCTGAGCTGTAGCGAGCTGAAACAGACCGCAGGGGTGCGAGGCTGTCCGCGATCGAACGGGCTGAGTCCGATTCCGAACAGGTGGCGAGGTGCGGAACCGGCCGGCGCGCGGTCAAAAAGAACGGCGCCGCCGGGCCTTCCCGGCGGCGCCGTTCAAAGACCGCTGCGCCGGGCTCAGCGGAAGCTGAGGCGGAGGCCGAGGCGGTAGATGCGAGGGCTGGTGATCTCGCGGACGTGGTCCGAGGTGGCCTGGGCGAGCCGGTGGTTGCGCTGCAACACGTACGACTCGTTGGTCACGTTGAACACGTCGAGACCCAGGGTGGCCCCGAAGTCGCTGATCGAAAATTCCTTCTCGACCCGCAGGTCGAGGATCCGGATGTCGTCGAGCCGCTTGCTGTCCGGCCGCGGCGTCACCTGGACGTTGTACGACGCGTTCTGCTGGTTGGAGTCGAGCGTCACCCGCTGGAAGTACGGGATCGGGTAGCCCTGACGGCCGGTCAGGTTCGCCGCCACGTTGAAGCCCCACGGCCGATCCGGCATCACCTGGTAGAGGCCGTTGACGCTGTACGCCCACTTGCTGTTGATGTAGACGCCGCCCTTGGAGCCCGAGCCCGTGCCCGAGCCCTGCAACACCTGGTCGCCCTCGCGGTTGCCGCCGCCGAGGAGGAGCGTCGGGTTCTCGACGTCGCTCGCCGGCACCTTGCTCCAGGTCCAGTCGGAGAAGGTGACGTTGCCGCGCAGCATCCAGCGATTGGCGAGCCGCTTGTTGAAGACGATCGAGGCGCCCTTGTACTCCTGCTCGCGGCCGCCGTTGTGCAAGAAGGTGCCGTTGCGGGTGGCCACCTCCGGCCGCAGCTGGAAGAAGTTGAAGGCGTAGGGCTTGCCGTCGGGGGTCTGCAGCGGAATGACCTCGGTGTGCCGGAAGGCCGGGCTCTGGAAGCACTGCTGCGCCGTGGCGCCGGCGTTGCACACCGTGATCGTCCGTGTGGTGGCGCCCGACGGGATGGTGTTGAACGGCGTCACGTAGCCCGGCACGAAGTCGGCGCGGGTCGCCCGGCGGCCGATCGAGCTCAGGTTGGCAGCCGAATACGGATCACCGTCGAACACCAGCAGGTCGTTCTCGATGATGTTGTGGATCTTGCGGTAGGTGAGGTTGAGCCCCACCACGAACTCCGGCAGCAATGCGTGCTCGACGCCGAGGAGGACCTCGTCGGTGAGCGGGGCGCTGAGGCCGGAGGCGAGGCCGTTGGACTGCAGCAGGCCGCCGGTCAGCGGGTTGACGTTGCCGCTGAAGGCAAAGCGGTCACCGATCTCGCCGGGGGCGATCGTGGCGGTGCCCGGGTTGGTGGTGTAGAAGTAGGCGTACGAGACCAGCTGCAGCGGATTGAGCTGCCCCGCAGTGCCGGTGCCGAGCTGGTCAGCGAAGCGGGAGTAGCTGGCCCGCAGCAGGGTCTTGCGCTCGGCACCGAGGGCGTAGGTGAGGCCCAGGCGCGGAGTGATGTTGGTCCAGTCGAAACCAAAGTCGGCGCCGTTGTAGGTCACCGAGGGCAGCACCGAAGGCAGCAGCGGGTTGGCCCGTACTGTCTGTGGGAGGTTCTCCCCGTACTGCTTGTCGTAGCGGACCCCGACGTTGGCGGTGAGGTTGCCCGTCGTCATGGTGTCCTGCACGTAGACGCTCTGGTACTTCTGCTTGGTATGCGGGCTGGCGTCGCGCGCCACCGCCAGTGCGTTGTCGGTGATGCCGAAGAACTGCGGGCCGTTGTAGACGAGCCCGTAGCCGCCCCAGCGCGACAGCGACGTCACCTCCGCCTCACGGTAGCCGGCCCCGAACTTGAGCTCGTGCGACAGGCTGCCGGTGTT
>DASYUP010000183.1:0-4838 GCA_036001185.1 Thermoanaerobaculia bacterium | reverse complement strand
CCAGGGCAACACCTCGCCGCTCTGCCTCCCGCGCTACCTGGCGGCGGTGGCGCGCACGCCGTTCGAGGTGGTGGTGCTCAAGAACGACCGCCACAACTACTTCCTCTCCTGCAAGAAGTGGGCGGAGAACCTGGAGGCGCGGCGCGACGAGGTGATCGCCCGCTGGGGCCGGCACCTCTACCGCCGCTTCGTCCTCTACCTGTGGGCGGCGGCCAACTCCTTCGAGACTGGCACCCTCAGCGCCCATCACCTGATCCTGCAGCTGCCGGCGCCGGCGAGCGCGCCGCGCGCGGCGCTGGAGTCCTGGGCGTGAGCGAGCCGGCGGCGGGTACCGATGCCTTCGCGGTGGCGCCCTACACGGCGAGCGAGGTGCGTTTCCACCTGCTCGGCGCGCTGCTCAACGCAGCCGTGGTGCTCAGCGGTGCGGTCTGGTTGGGATCACGCTGGAGCTCGTCGCCGCCGGCGTGGCCAGGGGTGGCGCTGTCGGCGCTCGCCGCGCTCTACCTCGCCGACCTCGTCTCCGGCCTGCTCCACTGGGCATTCGACACCTGGTTCGACGAGGAGATCGGCTTCCTGCGGCGGATGGTGCTGCAGGTGCGCGAGCATCACGTCTACCCGCAGCGCATCTTCTGCATCAGCTTCTGGCACGACGCCGGAACGCTGTCGTGGATCGGCCTCGTCCTGGTGGGCCCGCTCGTCCTCTGGGCGATGGTCACCGGCGCCGGCCTCGCCGCCTCTTACGCGGTCTGCACGGCGGTGCTCTTCGACCTCATGCTCGTCACCATGCTGGAGTTTCACAAGTGCGGGCACCGCCCCAACAACCCCCGCTGGGTCCGCCTGCTGCAGAAGAGTGGCCTGCTGCTGTCGGTGCGCCACCACATGCGGCACCATGCCGGCAACCACGACCTCAACTATTGCCTGATCAACGGCTGGGCCGATCGCACGCTCGGCCGCCTGGGCCTCTTCCGCGCCCTCGAGTGGGGGGTCGCGCGGGCGAGCGGTGCCCGGCCGCAGCGCAACGACCACGACTGGCTGCGCCGCTTCGGCCTCCCGGTCATCGGCCGTCGCCGCGGCCGCCGACCCGCGGCATGAGCCGCCTCGCGCGCCACGTCGAGCGGTGGCTCGCGGGCGAGCTCGAGCTCGCCCCCATCACCGCCCTGCTGGGCATCCGGCCCCTGGCTCTCGGCGAGGGTGAGGCGCGCGTCGAGCTCGCCGCCGGCGAGCGGCTGCACAACGCCATGGGCACGGTACACGGCGGCGTCCTCTGCGACCTCGCCGACGTGGCCATGGGCGTGGCGCTCGCCACCGTCGCCGCCGACGGCGAGTCCTTCACCACGCTGCAGCTGCAGATGAGCTACTTCCTGCCGGTGGTCGACGGCACACTCACCGCCCACGCGCGGGTCGTCCGCCGCGGCCGTGGCACCGCCCACCTCGACTGCGAGCTGGCGGACGGCGAGGGCCGGCTCGTCGCCCGCGCCACCTCGGTGTCAGCGATCCGCCAGCCGGGTTGAGGAGCGGGCCGGGCGCTCAGCGCCGTCGCGCGGCGGCATCCGCCGGCGGTGCCATCACCACCACCACCTTGCCGGCGGGCACGGCGTGCAGCCGGATGCGCGCGCCGTCGGGCCAGCGCACCTCGAGGCTGTCGGCCTTGACGGCGGCGCCGAGCCCGAAGTGCTGCGCCATGTCGTCCTGGGAGATGTAGCTGGTGCCGCTGCGCACGAGGTTGGTCTGCGCCAGGGACCCCGCGCGGACCGTCACCAGCGCGCCGAGCGCGTCGCGGTCGGCGGCCCCCCCCAACAGCTTCGCCTCGAGCCAGTGGCCGGACGCCGCGAAATCGTTGTGCAGCAGCTGCGGCGGCCCGTCGAGGTCGTTGATGACGACGTCGAGGCGGCCGTCGCCGTCGAAGTCGGCGACCGCCAGGCCGCGGCTCACGCGGTCCTGCATCAGCAGCGGCGCCACCGCCGCGGCGACCTCGTCGAACGTGCCGTCGCCGCGGTTGTGGTACAGCAGCTTGCGCTGCCGGTAGGGGGCCGACGCCCCCAGCTTGGCCTGGTCGAGCTGCGGGTAGACGTGCCCGTTGACGACCATGACGTCGGGCCAGCCGTCGTTGTCGTAGTCGAGGAAGGCGGTGCCCCAGCCGACATACGGCAGGCTCGCGGGCGCCGTCTTGCTGCGGAAGGAGAGATCGGTGAAGTAGGCGCCCTCGTTGTGGTAGAGGACGTTGTACTCCTCGGCGAAGTTGGTGATGAACAGGCTCTGGCGGCCGCTGTGGTCGTAGTCCGCCACCGCCACGCCCATGCAGCCCTGCTCGGCGCCGTCTTCGGAGACCGCGACGCCCGCCGGAAACCCGGTCTCTTCGAAGGTGCCATCGTGCTTGTTGCGATAGAGGAAGTTGGGGCCGGCGTCGTTGGCAACGAAGAGGTCGAGCCAGCCGTCGCCGTCGCTGTCGAGCCAGGCCACGCCGAGGCCGTAGTAGCCGCCGGGGTCGGCGACACCGATCTGCTTGCCGACCTCGGTGAAGTGGCCGCCGCCGTCGTTGCGGAAGAAGAAGTCGGGGCTGCCAGGCAGACCGCGCGGACCGCACTGCACGGCGACGCCGCGAAACTGGCAGGTCTTGCCCTTGCCGAACTCGGGCAGCGCCGCGAGATCGATCTTGACGTAGCGGCTGACGAAGAGGTCGAGGTCGCCGTCGCGGTCGTAGTCGGCGAAGCCGCAGCCGGTCGACCAGCCACCGCCGGCCACACCGGCGGCTTCGGTGACGTCGGCGAAGGTGCCGTCGCCGCGGTTGCGGTAGAGGTGGTTGGGCCCGAGGGAGGTGACGTAGAGGTCCTGCGAGCCGTCGCCGTCGACGTCGGCGACGCAGGCGCCCATGCCCCAGCCCGGATGGGCGACCCCCGCCGCCGCCGCCACGTCGACGAAGCGCCCGTCGCCGAGGTTGCGGTAGAGGGCGCTGGGCGCCGTCTGCGGCTGGGTGGCGGTGTCGACGGTGAGCGAGTTGACGAAGTAGATGTCGATCAGGCCGTCGCCGTCGTAGTCGAAGAGAGCGACGCCGCCGCCCATCGACTCGACGATGTACTTCTTCTCCGGCGCCGACTGGTGGCGGAAGGTGATGCGAGCGGCGGTGGTGACGTCGCGGAAGAGGCCGCCCGGCGGCGGCTCGGCCGCCGCCCACTCCACTGGCAGCAACCCTCCCACCAGCGCCGCGGCGAGGTAAAAAGCGCGGCAGGGGTGCACATAGCGACGATCGAGCTCACTCATGGCGGGGCCTCTTCGCTGCCGATGGATCGTAGGTGCAGCGCCTTTAGCCGCTCCTCGATCTCCCGTAGCGCCTTACGGTAGAGCTCGCGGTGCTGCTCGGCGCAGGGGAGATCGCCCAGCCGCTCGCAGGCCTGGCTGAGCTGGAACTGCATGCGCGATGAGTTCGGGATGACGGCCACGGCGCCCTCCAGCGACTGGCGCGCCTCGGCGTAACGCTGCTGCCGCATGCGCAGCAGGCCGATGACCAACAGGGCATTGGCGTTCTTCGGTGCGCGCGCCAGCGCCTGGTCGGCGTGCTGCTCCGCTGCCGTGGCGTCACCCAGCCCGGCCTCCGCCTCGGCGAGTGCCGCGAGCACATCGGGGTCGCCGGGCGACAGCAGCAGCGCCTCGTCGAGGGCGCCCTTCGCCAGGTCGAAGCGCTTCTCCTCGTTCCAGGCCAGGCCGAGGGCCGCGAGCGTCAGCGCGCGGTGGGGCTCCAGCTCGCCGGCGCGCTGCAGTGCCGTCACCGCCGAGGTCATGTCACCGAGCTGCATCCACGCCACGCCCAGCAGGTAGGGGTACTCGGCCACCGTCGGGTGCATGCGCAGCAGCGGCCCGAGGGCGAGCGCGGCCTGACCGTAGTCGCGCATGGCCAGCGAGGTGTGCGCGTAGGCGGCGAGCACCTCCTCGGAGTTGGGCGCGATGGCGAGGGCTCGCCGCAGCGCGGCGGCCGCACCGCGAACGTCACCGGCGCGCGCTCGTTGCGTGGCGAGCTGCAGCAGCGCCCGCACCGACCCGCTCTCGGCGGCGAGCTGCAGCTCGCGGTCGGCGGGGCCGGCGCCCGCCGCCGGTGCCTGGGCGGCGGCCGGCCGCGACACGGCGGCGAGGGCGAGCAGCAGCAGTGCACCGGCGAGCGAGCGGCGACGCGGCTTCATGGCGCCGGTGTCTCCGGCCGCTCGCCGCGCTTGAGCTCGCGGTAGGCGGCGAACTGCTGCTGGGCGAGCTCGCTGCGTCCGAGCTTCTGGTAGGCCTGCCCGAGCTGGTAGTGGATGTTGGCGTCCTTGGGCGCCAGCCGCGCGGCGATCTCCAGCTCGCCGGCTGCCGCCTCGGTGTCGCCGCGGGCGAGCAGCATCTTGCCCAGCAGGTAACGCCCATCGGCGAGCTGCGGCGCATCCTTCAACGCCGCGACCAGCAGCGTGATCGCCTCTTCTCGCTTGCCGGCGAGCTCGAGCACGGTGGCGAGCTGGTAGCGGGCGTCGACGTTCTGCGGCCGGCTGGCCAGCTCGGCGCGCAGCTCCGCCTCGGCCTCGGGCAGCTTTCCCTGGCGCAGGTACATCGAGCCCAGGGTGGCGTGGGCATCGGCGACCGTCGCCGACAGCGACAGCGCCCGCTGCAGCTCCCGCACGGCGGCGTCGAAGTCGTTGCTGGCGGCATAGGCCTGACCGAGCAGCACGTGGAGCTCGGGCCAGTCGCTGTGCTGGCGCAACAGCTGGTCGAAGATCTCCTGGGCGTCGGCGGCCTTGCCGCTGCGTACCAGGGCCAGCGCATAGGCGTACTGCAGCGAGGGGTCGGTGGCGAGCTGGGCGTCGCCCGCGAGCAGC
>DASYUP010000182.1:0-2527 GCA_036001185.1 Thermoanaerobaculia bacterium | reverse complement strand
CGGCAGGGACGGGCCGGTCTGCTCGGCTGGTTCGTCGGTCAGGTGATGAAGGAGACCGGCGGTCGCGCCAACCCGCAGCTGGTGCAGCGGCTGCTGCGCGAGCGGCTGGAAACGTCGGCCACCCCGGCCCGCTGAGCGGCCGGCGGGCCGCCGGGCGGGTGGCGGGTTAGAATCGCCTGCCATCGCGGTGACGTCGCGATGACGGTCGCCTGCCTCGCCCACCTCGCCGTGAGCCGCCGCACTAGCCCCCGCCTGCACTCGCTCTTGCTGGCCTGCTGCACGCTGGCCCTGCTGGCGGCGACGCCGGGCGACGAGCGCGAGGCGGCGCAGATTCCCCGCCTCGATCCCGGCCCGCGGCGGGTGCTGCTGGTGATGATCGACGGCCTGCCGACCGGCGCCTTCGAGCGCGCGCTCGACGGCGGCGACATGCCACGCCTGGCCACGCTGCTGGCATCGCGACCGACGCTGCGCACCACCGCCTTCTCCACCTTCCCCTCCGCCACCTCGCCGTCCGTTCCCGAGCTGCTCAGCGGTCGCTACTGCGCCCTCGACAATCCCGAGCCGGGGGCGGTGCATGCCTTCGATCGCGAAGAGCGGCGGGTGGTGCGCTACGTCACCGAGCCCGACACCTGGAAGTGGCCGGCGCCCAACCTGTTCGACGCCGCCCGGCTGGCGGGTCTGGCATCGGTGACGGTCTTCGAGGGGCGCTGGGACGGGCCGCGGTCGATCCTCACCCGCGCCGCCAACTTCCGGGATGCGGCGCTCGAGGTGGCGGGCATCACCGAATACGACGGCGACCGCGGTCCGGTGGAGAAGCTGGTGCGCGAGCTGCGCGGCCCGGCCCCGCCGCCGGTCGGGCTCCTGGTCTTCAATGCCGTCGACCTCGGCGGCCACTTTCACGGCCCCGACTCGCCGGAGGTGCGGACGGCGCTGATGCGCACCGACGCGCTGCTGGGTGAGGTGCTCACCGCCCTCGCCGACACCCGCGGCCCCGAGGGGCGCCCGCGCCTCGCCGACACCACGTTGTTGCTCTTCGGCGACCACGGCATGGTGCAGTCGGGCACCTACCTCGACCTGCAACCCTTCTTCCAGCAGCGCGGCCTCAAGACCTTCGACGCTTCGAGCGTCTCGCAGATCGTCTTCCGCGAGCGGCTGGGCAAGGTGTGGACGCAGTGGCCGGACGTGCTGCTGGTCTCCGGCGGCTCCAACATCACGCAGGTCTACTTCCGCGCCAGCACCGGCGGCTGGAGCCTGGACCAGCCCGCCGGCAAGCGCGAGGCCGAGCGGGCGGAGGTGCGCCCCGATCCCTCGACGATGGCGGCCGCCATCGCCGAGCTGCCGGGGGTGGCGCAGGTGCTGCGCTCGCCGGGCGCCGGCGAGGTGGAGGTGCTGGCGGCAGCAGGACGCTACGCCCGCGTGGTGGAGAGCGAGCGCGACGGCGCGCCGGTGTTCGCCTACCTCGTTCCCGCCGGCGCCAACGCCGACCCCTTCGGCTATCTCGCCGACCCCAGCGTGGCGCCGCTCGTCTGTCGCGAGGGGCAGGCGGGCAGCGCATGCTACCTGCGGCGCGAGGAGTGGATCCGCCGCACGCTGGCGGCGCGCTATCCCGGGGCGCCGGCGCTGCTCGGCAAGGCCTTCGACCCGGCGCGCTTCGCCGGCGATCTGATGGTGACGGCGCTGCCCGGCTACTCGTTCCTGCGCGGGCAGAAGGGGGACCATGGCAACCTCGAGCGCGAGGCGATGCTAACCCCGCTGGTGCTCAACGGGCCGGGGGTGGACCCCGCGCGCCTGCCGCCGCTGGTGCGGTTGATCGACATCTACCCGACGGCCGCCGTCTTGCTCGGCGCCTCGCCGTTGGATCCCGCGCTGCTCGCCCTCGACGGCCATTCGCTGGTGGCGAGCGCGGCGCCCATCGACGCTCGCTGAGCAGGCGCCACGCCATGCACCGACCATCCCTGCCTCTCCTGCTCGCCGCCGTCGTCGTCGGCTCGCTGCTGGTGGGCGCCGCACCGGCGGCGGCCGACGACCTCACCTGGTTGACGATGGACTTCGCCCCCTTTTACATCCACACCGGCAAGGAGCACGGACAGGGGATCGCCGACGGAGTCATGCACGTGCTGCAGCGCCACCTCACGGAGTTCTCCCACCGCGAAGAGCTGGCCGAGCCGGCGAGCATCATGACCCGCCTCAAGGCCGGCGATCGCGTCTGCTCGGCGGCCTACATCCGCACCACCGAGCGCGAGAAGGTGCTCGAGTATTCGCTCCCCGACCTCATCCTGCCGCCCCAGGGCGTCACCGTGCGACGCGACGCCGTCGCCCGTTTCGGCGGCGGCGCCGCCGGGCCGGTGTCGCTCGCCAAGCTGCTCGAGAACCCCAACCTGCGGCTGGCGGTGGCGTTCGGACGCTCCTACGGGCCGGCTCTCGACGGCCTGCTCGAGCACACCAAGGGGAGCACCCACGTCTACTGGCGCCGTGGCGAGGACATCTACCGCACCCTCTTCGACATGCTGGTCAAGGGCAGCGTCGA
>DASYUP010000181.1:0-8171 GCA_036001185.1 Thermoanaerobaculia bacterium | reverse complement strand
CCGGATCTCCTCCAGCTCGTGACGCGAGGGGTCGTCGGCGGGCAGCCGCATGAGCAGCAGCTCGCTGTAGCCGCCGATGGCGGTGAGCAGGTTGTTGAAGTCGTGCGCCACGCCGCCGGCCAGCCGCCCCACCGCTTCCATCTTCTGCGCCTGGCGCAGCATCTCCTCGAGCTGGCGCTCGGAGGTGACGTCCTGGCAGGCGCCGACCAGCTCGATGGGCGCCCCGTTGCCGCCGCGGACGACGCTGATGCGGTCGGTGAGCCAGAGCCAGCGGCCGTCGGCGTGACGGAAGCGATATTCGGCGTTCCAGCTGTCCTCGCCGCTGCGCAACCGCTCGACCGTGCGCGGCATCGCCGCCACGTCGTCGGGATGGATGCGCTGGCTCCAGAGGTCGGGCAGCAGGCGGAAGTCGTCGGGCGCGAAGCCGAGGATGCCGGCCGCGCTCTCGCTCATCCAGGTGACGGGATAGGGAGGCGTCGGGGCCAGCGCGTAGAGCACCGCCGGGCTGTGGGCCACCACCTGGCGCAGGCGCGCCTCGGCCTCCTGGCGGGCCCGCTCGGCTGCCCGCTGGGCGGTGACGTCGGAGAAGGCGGCGACGGTGCCCACCACCTGCCCCTCGGCGTCGCGCACCGGCGCGCCATGGACCTGCGCCCACATCACCGAGTAGTCGGCGCGCCGCAGCGGCATTTCCCACACCTCGGGCATGCCGGCACGGCGCCGCTCCAGCCGCTGCTCGTGATCGTCGGGATCGGCGATGAAGAAGGGGGACTCGGCCAACACCTTGCCGATCAGGTCCTGGCGCGCGAAGCCGGTCATCTCCAGCATCCGCGGGTTGACGTAGGTGATGCGCTCGAAGTCGGTGAGCACCACCCCCTCGCCCAGCGACTCGACGACGCCGCGAAAGCGCGCCTCCTGCTCGCGCAGGTCGCGCAGCAGCCGCTCGCGCTCGAGGGCGGCGCGTAGCGATCGCTGCAGCATGTCGCCGGTGAAGGAGCCCTTGACCAGATAGTCCTGCGCTCCGGCGGCCGCCACCGCCGCGGCGTAGGCGGGGTCGTCGTGGCCGGTGATGACCACCAGCGCCGCCTCCGGCGCCGCCTGCCGCACGGCATGGAAGGTGTCGAGGCCCTGCGAGTCGGGCAGCTCGAGGTCGAGCAGCACGGCCGCGAAGTTTTGGCGCTGAAGCTGGTCGAGCGCCGCGGCGAGACTGGCGGCGATCACCACCTCGGCCCCCGGGTGGCGACCCGCGAGCTGATGGCGCAGGGACTCAGCCTGCGTGGGGTCGTCCTCGACCAGCAACAAGTGCAGCGGCATCTGGCTCCGGGGTTCCCTGCCCGCCTCCGGCGGCAAGGCGAATGCTACAACGCCGCCGGGGCTGCGCCTTGCCCGTCCCGGCCGCTCAGACGGGCAGCAGCTCGTGCTCGAAGACGTAACGGGTGAGCTCGGAGTTGGTGCGCAGCCCCATCTTCGCCAGTAGTCGCGCGCGGTAGGTGCTCACCGTCTTGACTGACAGCGCGAGCTCGGCGGCGATCTCGCTGATGGTGCGCCCGCCGGCGATGCGGCACATCACCTGGAACTCCCGCTCGGAGAGGATCTGGTGCGGCGGCTGCTGCTCCTCGCGCACGTCGGCGCCGCCGACCAGCCGCTCGGCGACGCGCGCGCTGAGGTAGCGGCGGCCGGCGAGCACGGTGCGGATGGCCTCCACCAGCTCCAGCGGCGCGCTGCTCTTCTCCACGTAGCCCGCCGCCCCGGCCTTGAGGCAGCGCAGCGCGTACGGCTCCTCGGGGTGGATCGACAGCATCAGCACGGGTACCGTGGGGTGCTCGGCGCGCAGCTGCCGCAGCAGGTCGAGGCCGCGGGCCCCCGGCACCGAGAGGTCGAGCACCACCATCTCGATGTCGCGATGGGCGAGACGCGCGACCAGCGAGTCGGCGTCGGCCGCCTCGGCGGCGACCTCGAGGTCGGCGTGCTCCCCGAGCACCTCGCGCACGCCCCGGCGGACGATCGGGTGGTCGTCGGCGACGAGAATGCGGGTGCGGGCGGCGGCGGGCACGGGCTCGGCTCCTTGTCCCATGGTAGCCACCGGGCAGGGTCGACGGTAGCGGCCTCCTCCTACGCTGGGCTGGCCGCCCCTCCTACGCGGCGCCTCGTCTGCTCCTACGCCTCATCGAGCAACCCGTGCTCGAGTGCGTAGCGGGTGGCCTCGGCGTTGGTGCCGACGCCGAGCTTGTCCAGCATGCGGGCGCGATAGGTGCTCACCGTCTTCACCGACAACCCCATCGCCCCGGCGATCTCGGTGACCGAGCTGCCCCCGGCGAGCCCGGTGAGGACCTGGTATTCGCGCGTCGACAGCTCCTCGTGCGGCGCCCGCTTGCCGGCGTCGGCCGCGTGCAGCAGCGTCTCGGCGAGGGTGGCGCTGAGGTAGCGCCGGCCGCCGTTGACGGCGCGGATGGCGCCCACCAGCTCGTCGGCGGCCGCCTGCTTGTGGAGGTAGCCGCGCGCGCCGGCCTTGAGGCAGCGCAGGGCGTAGTGCTCCTCAGGGTGGATCGACAGCACGAGGATGGGAAGCTGAGGCCAGGTGGCGTGGAGCTCCTGCAGCAGCCCGATGCCCAGCGCTCCCGGCAGCGAGAGGTCGAGCACCAGCAGGTCGCAGCCGTCGCCACGCAGGCGGGCGAGGATCTCCTCGGCGTCGCCGGCCTCCGCCGCCACCTGCATGTCCGGCTCCTCGTCGAGGATCTGACGTAGCCCGCGGCGCACCACCGGGTGATCGTCGGCGATGAGCAGGTGAATCACGAGGTCGCCATTCTGCCCGCTGGCGGCTGAGCGGCGGGTGCCGCCTCCCGCGGTGTCTCCACGGGCGGCACCAGGGGCAGGCGCGCCGCCACCCGGGTGCCACCCCCGGCCCGCTTCCGCACCACCAGCTCGCCGCCGCAGGCGCGCGCCCGTTCGCGCATGCCGACGATGCCGAGGGCCCCGGCGGCCCGCTGGGCGCCGCGCTCCACGCCCCGCCCGTCGTCGGTGACCGCGAGCCGCATGCCATCGCCACGGACTCGCACGCTGACGGCGCAGCGGCTGGCACCGGCATGGCGCGCGACGTTGGTCAGCGCCTCCTGGAGGATGCGGAAGACGGCGGTGTCGCGCAGGGATGCCGGCAGCAGGCCGCTCAGCTCGCACGTCAAGTCGCAGGGGATGCCACTGCGGGCGGCGAACTCCTTCACCAGCCAATCCACTGCCGCCTCGAGGCCAAGGTCGTCGAGCACCGACGGACGCAGCTGCAGGGCGATCCGCCGCGCGCCGTCGAGCGACTCGTCGACCAGCTGGGCGAGACGGTCGAGGCGCTCCCGCAGGCGTTCCCGCGGCAACTCCGCCTGCCCCTCGGTGGCCCGCCGCTGCAGCCAGGCGATGTCGAGCTTGATGCCGGTGAGCATCTGGCCGAGCTCGTCGTGGATGTCCCGGCCGATGCGCGTCTGCTCCTGCTCGCGCACTATCTGCACGCGAGCGTGGAGCCGTCGCAGCTCTTCGCGCGAAGCGCGCAGCTCGGCGTCGACCCGCATGCGCTCGCCGACGTCGCGCACGAAGACCTGCTGGGCGTCGAGACCGCGATAGCTCACCGGCACCGAGCTGAGCTCGATCCACAGAGCGGCGCCGTCGGCGCGCCGCAGCTCGTCGACCAGCGTGTGACGGGCGCCGTTGGCCTGCTCGAGCTGGCGGCCCAGCCGCCTCATGCCGGCCGCGTCGCGTGGGTGGACGAGCTCTGCCAGCGCCCGGCCGTCGGCCTCGCTGGCCGAGGCGAGCCCGAACAGGCGGGCGGCGGCCTCGTTGGCATAGAGCACCTCGCCGGCGTGGGCGACGAGAATCCCCTCGCCCGACTGCTGGACCAGCTTGCGATAGCGCTCCTCGCTTTCGTGCAGTGCCGCCTCGGCCTCGCGCCGCTCACCGACGTCGGAGGCGACGCCGACCCAACCCGCCGGCTCGTCTTCTTCGCCGCGGAGCGAGGCGATGGTGACGAAGCTGACGAACTGCCGACCGCTGCGGTGCTCGGCCACCAGCTGCCCAGACCAGGGGTCACGCCGCTGCAACTGTTCGTGCCAGCGCGCCAAGGTCGGCGAGAGCTGGGCCGCTTGCCGGCCCAGCGCCTCGCCGGCCGGCCAGCCGTAGAGCGCCTCCGCGGCGGGGTTCCAGGAGGCCACCCGGCCCTGGGAATCGACCGCCACCACGGCCTGCCCGACCGCCTCCAGCAACTGGCCCTGGAGGTGCAGTTGGTCTTCCAGCCGGCGCTCCTTGGTGACGTCGACCACCCGGCCGGTCACGTGCCGGCCTCGGCGCGGCGCCTCGAGCACGGCGCCATGGTCGACCACGTGGAGGGTCTGACCGTCGGCCCGCACGACTTGGTAGCCGACCTCCCAGCGCCGCGGCGGTCCGCTGTACAGGGCCTCGATGTGAGGGCGATCCCGGGCGTGGATGCCGCGGAACCAGAGCTCGGTCTCCCGTCGCAGTCGCGCCAGCGGGATCCCCCACAGCTCCTCGCAGGCAGGATCGCTATAGACCAGGCGCAGCGGGTCGTCGGCGAAGTAGTAGCGGACCACCAGGCGACCCTCGGACCGCCGGAGTCGGTCGGGCAAGATCGAGTCGAGAGTGGTCATCGCGACGGCTGGCCCCGCGGGAGTCCGCGTCCATGTTAGACCTACAACGCCGGCGGGTCACCGCCGAGCATTGGCGAGCGTTCAGGTGCCGCGGAGCGCCGCGTCGACCCGGCGCAGCAAATCTGCGGCCACAAAGGGCTTCTGCAGGAGGGCGACGCCCTCCAGCGGGCCGGGGCCGGGCACCTCGCTACTGGGGTATCCCGACATCAGCAGCACCGGCAGCCGCGGCGCGACCCGCCGCAGCCGCTGCGCCAGCTCCCCGCCGCTTAAACCCGGCAGCACCAGGTCGGCGAGCAGGAGATCGGCCCCATGGGCGTCGAAGAGCGCCTCGGCCGCCGTCCCCTCGGCGGCGGCGAGGACGCGATAGCCGCGCCCCTCCAGCAGCGTCTGCACCAGGCGCCGAACTTCCTCCTGGTCCTCCACCAGCAGGATGGTGGCGGCCCGCGAGGCTGGAAGAGCCATCGCCCGCTGCTCCCCCGGGTCCGACCCCGGGCGCTCGCTGCTCGCCGGCAACAGCAGCGAGAAACGCGTGCCGCGTCCGAGCACGCTGTCGACGAGAATGGTGCCGCCGCTCTGCTCGACGATGCCGTAGGCGGTGGAGAGCCCCAGCCCGGTCCCCTTGCCCGCCTCCTTGGTTGTAAAGAAGGGCTCGAAGATCTTGTCCAACACCTCGGCGGGGATGCCGGTGCCGGTGTCCTCGACCACCACCTCCACCCAGCTGCCACTCGGCAGCGGCGGGTCAGCGCCGGTGTCGTCGCGGGTGCCGACGCGGCGCACCCGGGTGGCCAGGCGCAGCCGCCCGCCCGACGGCATGGCGTCGCGGGCGTTGACCGCCAGGTTCACCAGCACCTGCTCGATCTTTCCGGGATCGACGATGGCCGCCGGCAGCGGCGACAGCTCGGTGAGCAGCTCGATGTCCTCACCGATGAGCCGCCGCAACATGCGCTCGGTGTCGCGCACCACGCGGTTGAGGTCCACCGGGCGCGGCTGCAGCACCTGGCGGCGGCTGAAGGCGAGCAGCTGGCGGGTGAGGCCGGCCGCCCGCTGCGCAGCCCGCAGGATCTCCTCGCAGTCGGCACGGCCGGGGTCCCCCTCGGGCAGCCGCAGCAGCAGTAGCTCGGCGTAACCGCTGATGGCGGTGAGCAGGTTGTTGAAGTCGTGGGCGATACCGCCGGCGAGGCGGCCCACGGCCTCCATCTTCTGCGCCTGGCGCAGCTGCTCCTCGCGCTCGCGCAGCGCCTTCGCCCCCTCGCCGCGCTGGATGGCGGCGGCGATGGCGTCGGCGGCGGCGCGCAGGGCGTCCACCTCGGCCGCCGACCACTCGCGGGGCCGGCCGCAGTCGTGCATTCCGAGCACGCCCCACATCTCCGCTGCCACCATGATCGGCACCAAGGCCAGCGAGCGCACGCCGAGCCGCGCGAAGACCGGGTGTCCTCCCTCGGGGTGAAGCTGCTCCAGAGGGCCCTGGATGGAGCGGCCGGCCGTGAGCTCGTCGAGCCAGCGGCCGAAGCCGTTGGCCCGGTAGTCGAAGCGCTTCAGCCCCTGGTCGTCGGCCCGCGCGGCGATGCCTGCCGCCACCCACTCCCAGCGGTAGCTCGCCAGCACCGCGCCACCCTCGTCGCGCTCGCTGGCGAAGACGAAAGCCCGACTCACGTCGGCGGCGCCGCCGAGGGTGGCCAGCACGTCGGGCATGCGCTCCTCCCACTTGCCGCTGGCGAGCAGTCGCCGGGCGACCGAGGCGACGGCGGCGAGGATGGCGTCGCGCCGCAGCAGCTCGCTCTCGGCGGCGCGCCGCTCGATGACGTCGCGGCGCAGCCGCTCCTCGCTGCGCTTGTGCTCGATGGCGTAGCGGACGGCGCGCTCGAGCAGCGGCCCGGTGAGCTCGCCCTTGACCAGGAAGTCCGCCGCTCCCGCCTGCATCGCCTCGACGTCGAGCTCGCGGCTGCCAGTGCCGGTCAGCAGGATGACGGGCGCCGCCACACCGCGGGCGACTGCCTCGCGCACCAGCTCGAGGCCGCTCACCGCTCCCAGGCGGTAGTCGACGAGCAGGGCATCGAAGGGCTCGGCGAGGCGGCGCAGCGCCTCCTCGACGTTGGTCACCCAGACGAGCTCGACGACCCGCTGGCTGGCGGCGAACAGGCCCCGGGTGAGCACGAGGTCGTCCTCGTCGTCCTCGACCAGCAGCACGCGCCAGGGCTGTGGGTCGGGAATCAAACGTGCTCCCCGTCGGGCGGCAGGGCGACGATCTCCAGCCAGTACTCACCGAGCGCGCGCATCACCCGCACCAGGCCGTCGAAGGTGACCGGCTTGGTGATGAAGGAGCTCACCCCGAGATCGTAGCTGCGCGCGATGTCCTCCTCCGCCTTCGAGGTGGTGAGCACGACGATGGGGATGCGGCGCAGGTCGGGATCGGCCTTGATCTCGGCCAGCGCCTCGCGGCCGTCCTTCCTCGGCATGTTGAGGTCGAGGAGGATGAGACCCGGGCGCGGCGCGGCACCGGGGGCGGCGAAGCGGCCACGCTGGCGCAGGTAATCGAGCAGCTGCTCGCCGTCGTGGACGAAATGCAGCTCGTTGCCGAGCTTGCCAGCGACCAGGGCGTCGCGGGTCAGCAGCCGGTCGTCCTCGTCGTCGTCGGCCATCAGGATGTGAACCGGATACCCGGCGGCGCGCGGCTGCCGCGTCATGCTCGCTCCTCGCCGCTGCCGTGACGCACCGGCAACGTGACCACGAAGGTGGCCCCGGCCCCGGGGGCGCTGCGGGCGGTGATGGCGCCGCCGTGCCGCTCGGCGATGCGCCGGCAAACCGCGAGGCCGATGCCCGTGCCCTCGTACTCGCCGCGCCCGTGCAGCCGCTGGAAGGGGGAGAAGATGCGGTCGAGGTAGCGCTCGTCGAAGCCGATGCCCTCGTCCTGGACCAGCAGCCGTACGCGCTTGCCGTCGAAGAGGTCCCCCACCTCGTCGTCGGTCGCCTCCTCCGCCCAGACGCGGACCCGCGGGGCCTCGCCGGGCCGGTGGTACTTGAGGGCATTACCGAGCAGGTTCTGGAACAGCTGGCGCATCTGCGCGGCGTCGGCGTCGATCACCGGCAGCGGCGCCGCCTCGACGCGAGCGCCGCTCTCCTCCACCCGCAGCTCGAGGTCGGCGAGCGCTTCGCGCAGCGGCTGGTCGAGCTCGGTGGAAAGAAAGGGGCGACCGCGGCTGGTGATGCGCGAGAACGACAGCAGGTCGTCGATCAGGCGGCGCATGCGGCCGGCCGCCTCACGCATGCGGCGCAGGTAGTCGCGCCCCTCCTCGCCGAGCTCCTCTCCCCAGCGCTCGGCGAGGCCGTCGCCGAAGGCCTGCACCTTGCGCAGCGGCTCCTGCAGGTCGTGCGAGGCGACGTAGGCGAAGTCCTGCAGCTCGCGGTTGCGCACCTCGAGCTCGCGCGTGCGCACGCGCACGCGATCCTCGAGCAGGCGGTTGGCGTCCTCGAGGAAGGTACGGGCCTTCTGCTCGGCGGTGGTGTCGCGCAGCATGACCAGCAGGTAGGCGG
>DASYUP010000180.1:0-3106 GCA_036001185.1 Thermoanaerobaculia bacterium | reverse complement strand
CAGCGAGTCGTAGAAGACCAGGCTGCCGACGATGCCGATGTTGCCGAGCACGAAGCAGGCCGAGGCGAGCTGCCAATGGCCCTCGTGCACCAGCGCCGTCGCCGCCGTGGCGATCACGCCGAGGGCGAGGAAGATGCCGAGCAGCAGCTTCTTCGCCCCCAGCGAGTCGGCGGCGACGCCGAGCAGCGGCGACAGCACGGCGACCGCCACCAGCGCCAGGGTGGAGGCGGTGGCGTAGCGCTCCGCCGCCGCCCCCTTGGGGGCGCCGGCGGCGGCATAGCCGGCGAAGAAGACGGGGAACACCGAGGCGACGACCAGGGTGTAGAAGGCGGAGTTGGCCCAGTCGTAGAGCGCCCACCCCCAGAGCGGGCGAGTGCCGAGGCCGAGGCGGGCGAGCCAGGCGCGCATGAGCGGCAGTCGCGGCCGGCGACCCTAATGTTCCTCCGCCGGCGCGCCGTCAGCAGCGCCCAAACCGGCGGCGCGCAACTCGCGCCAGCGCGCCGTGTCGACGGCACGCATGCGCCCCACCGGGATCAGGTGCTCGACCGGCGCGAAGTCGTCGCGCAGCACCGGCGTCGTGAGGTCGGGCTCGACGGTGAGCTGCATCGCCAGCAGCGTCCGGAGGGATGGCGAGAAGGGCCACTTGCGGTCGAGCTGCCGCGCCCGCGCCTGCAGGTCGGGAAGGTAGCCCTCGGCGCCGGGACCGGCGAGCAGCACGACGTTGCTGCTCCCCCGCGCCGCGAAGGCGCGCGCCGAGGGGAAGGAATCGCGCACGGTGCGGTAGATCGCCTGCGAGAAAGGGTCGTCGAGGCCGGCGGCGAGGTTCATGCCGAAGACGCCGCCCGGCGCCAGGTGGCGTTGCACCTCGCTCATGAACTCGCGGGTGGTGAGGTGGAAGGGCACGGCGAGGCCGATGTAGGTGTCGGTGAAGACGAGGTCCCAGCTCTCCCGCGAGGCGGCGAGGAAACGCCGCGCGTCGGCCACGTGCACCCGCGACTGCGGTCCATCCTCGAAGCCGAAGAAGCGGCGGGCGAGACGTGGCACCTGCGGGTCGATGTCGACGTAGTCGACTTCGAGGGCGGGCAGCCGGCGCTGCAGATAGGTGCCGGCGTTGGCCGCTCCCATGCCGAGGAAGAGCGCCCGCCGCAACTGCGGCTGGAAGAGGGCGGCGAGCGCCACCGTGCGGGCATAGGCGAGCCCCGGCTCGCCGTCGGCGGTGATGATGGCCCCCTCCAGCATGCCGTTGCTGGTGAGGTAGCGGCGCTCGTCGAGGTCGCCCACTTCGAGGCTCTGATAGGGAGTGATGCCGGAGTAGAGCACCCCCGCCGGCAGCGCCTCCGGCCACAGCCCGCGGACGAGCGCCACGGCGACGAGCGCCACCACCAGCGCCCAGCTCCAGCGCTCGCGGCGGCCGCCGCCGGCGAGCGCCACGGCGCCGGTCGCGGCAGTGGCCGCCACCAGCAGGCCGAAGATGGCGCGCAGCTCCAGGAAGGGGATGAGGACGAAAGTGCAGCCGAGCGTGCCCACCAGGCTGCCAGCGGTGGAGAGCGCGAACAGCCGGCCGGCGGTGTCACCGAGGTGGCCGAGATCGTGGGCGGCCAGCCGCACCGCGTAGGGCGAGACGGTGGCGAGCAGCAGGCTCGCCGGCCCGAAGAGCAGGGCGGTGGCGACCAGCGTGCCCGCCGGCGAGCCGCCGGTGGCATGACCCAGGGCGGTGGCGAGCGGCTTGCCGAACAGCAGCAGCAGCGCCTCCGAGAGGGCGGCGAAGAGCACCAGCCGGCCGAGGGCCACCAGCGACGGCTGGCGGTCGGCGAGATGGCCGCCGAGCCGATAGCCCGCCGCCAGGGCGGCGAGGAAGACGCTGATGATCGAACCCCAGACGTAGACGCTGTTGCCGAAAGCGGGCGCCAGCACGCGGCTGGCGAGGATCTCCAGCGCCATCACCACGGCGCCGCAGGCCGCCACCACCCAGTAGAAGCGGAGGCGTGGCATCAAGAAGGTGCGACGCCGCCGCTCATGTCACGCGAGCCGCGCGGTGCGCCTCGACGAGCTGCTCCACCACGCCCGGCTCGGCCAGCGTCGACAGGTCCCCCAGCTCCTCGTATTCGCCCGCCGCAATCTTGCGCAGGATGCGGCGCATGATCTTGCCCGAGCGGGTCTTCGGCAGCCCCGGCGTGATCTGGATGCGGTCGGGGGTGGCGATGGGGCCGATGGCATGCCGCACCTGCTCCTTGAGCGCGCCCACCAGCTCCTCCTCGTCCCGGCTCTCCGCCTCCGGCTTGCAGATGACGTAGGCGTAGATGCCGGTGCCCTTGAGGTCGTGCGGGAAGCCCACCACCGCCGCCTCCGCCACCAGCGGGTGGGCCACCAGGGCGCTCTCGATCTCGGCGGTGCCCAGCCGGTGCCCCGAGACGTTGAGCACGTCGTCGACGCGGCCGATGATCCAGTAGTAGCCGTCCTCGTCGCGGGTCGAGCCGTCGCCCGTGAAGTAGAGGCCCGGGAAGCGCGAAAAGTAGGTGTCGCGGAAGCGCTGGTGGTCGCCGTAGACGGTACGCGCCTGGCCGGGCCAGGGGCGACGGATGCAGAGGTTGCCCTTGGCAGGGTTGCCGGTGAGCTCGCGCCCCTCGTCATCGACGAGCACCGGATCGACGCCGAAGAACGGCAGCGTCGCCGAGCCCGGCTTGGGCGCGATCGCCCCGGGCAGCGGGGTGATCATGATGCTCCCGGTCTCGGTCTGCCACCAGGTGTCGACGACGGCGCAGCGCCCCTCGCCGACGACGTCGTGGTACCAGCGCCAGACCTCGGGGTTGATCGGCTCCCCCACCGTGCCGAGGATGCGCAGCGACTGGCGCGAGTGGCGCTTGACCGGCTCGTCACCCGCCCGGGCGATGGCGCGGATCGCCGTCGGCGCCGTGTAGAAGATTGTGATGCCGAGCTCGTCGACCATCCGCCAGTAGCGCGCAGCGTCGGGGTAGAGCGGCGTCGACTCGAACATCACCGTCGTCGCGCCGTTGCACAGCGGGCCGTAGACGATGTAGCTGTGGCCGGTGATCCAGCCCGCGTCGGCGGCGCAGCAGAAGACGTCGCCGGGCCGCCAGTCGAACAC
>DASYUP010000179.1:0-2557 GCA_036001185.1 Thermoanaerobaculia bacterium | reverse complement strand
CGCCGCCGCGCCATTTCTTGCGGTTACACCATGAACCCCGTCAGACCATGAACCCGAGGTCGGGATGGCGGAAGCGGCCGAGGTTGGGGAGCACCAGCGGCAGGTCGCCGTTGCCGACCCCGAACCAGCGGGCCAGGGTCGCCGCGTATTCGTCGACCGCGGTGGTGGGGATCCAGCGGCCGTCGCCCACGTCGTCGGGGCCGTCGATGGCCAGCACCGGCATGGTGCCGTAGATGCGGCCACCGGCGACGTCGCCCCCCACCACCAGGTGGTGGTTGCCCCAGCCGTGGTCGGAGCCGTCGCCGTTGTTGGCCAGGGTGCGGCCGAAGTCGGAAGCGGTGAAGGTGGTGACGGCGCCGCCGAGCCCCAGCTCGACGGTGGCGGCGTAGAAGGCGGCGAGGGCGGCGTCGAGCTCGGCCAGCAGGTCGGCGTGAGTGCCCACTTGCGCCTGCGCCCCCACCTGCTCGCCGTGGGTGTCGTAGCCGCCGGTGGCGCAGAAGAAGACCTGGCGCGACAGGCCGAGACCGCCGCGGGCGGCGATCAGGCGCGCCACCATGTGCAGCTGGTTGCCGAGGTCGGTGTCGGGGAAGACGGTGGCGAGCGTCGGCGCCGCCTCGAGGGCGTGCGCCAGCAGGCGGTCCTGGTCGAGGGCGCGGGCGAAGACGTCGCGGTAGCCCTGGGCGAAGAGGTTGCCGTAGCTCTGCTGCATCAACCGGCGGATGGCGGTCGACGGCGGGTCGTTCCACTCGTTGCCGTCGTAGTACCAGCCGAGGCCGATGCTGCCGTCGGGCGAGAGCTGGTACTGGGTGACGGCGTTGCCCACCTGGAAGGTGTTGTTGCCGGAGAGCGACATCGACATCGACACCTGGGCGTTGCCGTTGGCGGCGTGCAGCAGGTCGGCGACGCGGCCGCCCCAGCCGGTGCGCGTCGGCTGGTCCGGCAACGCGGTCTGCCAGTGCAGGGTCTGGTCGCTGTGCGAGAAGAGCTGCGGCGGCACCGCCGGCGAGCCGGCCTCGTATTCGGCGCGGGTGAGGGGCGCCACCAGCGGGCCGACGTTGGCGACGACCGCCGCCTTGCCCTGGGCGAAGAGGTTCTGCACGCCGGCGAGGCTGGGATGGAGGCCCCACTGCCGACCATCGGCGGTGCTGCCGCCGAGCGGCCGCAGCACCGCTTCGGGCAGCGCCAGACTGCCGCGGGCGCGGGCGTAGTTGTCGTAGTCGGCGCCGCGCGGCACCACCATGTTGGCGCCGTCGTTGCCGCCGTAGAGGAAGAGGCAGACGAGCGCGCGGTAGTCGCCGGGGCCGCTCGCCGCGGCGGCGATGCGGCGCAGGTCGAAGGCAGTGGAGGCGAGCGAGGTCATGCCCACCGCCGCGCAGGCCGAGCGCAGGAAGCGCCGGCGGGTGAGCATGCCCGGTAGGGCGGGGTTGTCGCGCATCAGCACACCTCTCCTCACGGCCCGCCGACGAAGTCGGGCGACAGGGCGACCAGCCAGACCACCGTCTGCGCCCGTTCGACTGGCTCGCTCGGGAAGTCGGGGTCGGCAAGGGCGGCGGTGAGGATGGCGCGCGTCGTCGCCGACATCCGCCCGTCGTAGAACAGGAGACTGACGCGGTCGAGCAGCGCCGCATCGCTGTTGCTGCTGCTGCTCGCGAGCTCGGACCAGTCGAGGGTGATGTTGGTGTCGTCGTCAGCGTAGCCGTCGAACAGCACGGCGTGCATGTAGTTGGCGTTGCCGAAGACGCTCGACTCGTCGGCGATCTTGAGCTCGGGGGACACCAGCCCGGCGTCGGCCAGCGGCCCCGGCTGCGCGTAGTTGGGCTCGAAGAAGTTGAACACCGTCGGCGCCTGCAGCGGCACCTGGTCGATGCCCCACTCGGCGCTGCCCAGCCAGTAGTAGCGGAAGCGCCCGTCGGCCGGCGGCTTGGCGTGGAGGGCGCGCAGCATGGAGACGAACCGCAGCACCGGCTCGCGCGCCTTGCCGTAGCCCGGCTGGTCGAGGAGGTCGGCGCTGCGCGCCTCCCAGTCGAGCAGCACGGAGCGCACCACGGCACCAAGGTCGCCACGCGCGCCACGGCCGTTGTTGGCGAAGGTCTGGGCGCAGCGGTAGACGTAGGCGGGGCTGGGGTTGCTGGTCACCAACCGCTGGATGAGGTGGCGACAGACGAAGGGGCCGACGTTGGAGTGGGCGAAGACGGTGTCGAGGGCGGCGCGCAGGTCCTGGTCGCCGCTTTGCCCGGCGGGCAGCACGATCCCGTCGAGCAGCTTCTTGGCCGCCGTCGAGTGGTGCTCGGGCCACAGCTGCATGGCCTTGCGCCACTGCTCCTCCGGCCACTCGAAGTGCCAGTCCTCGCTGTGGTCCTGGTCGGCGTAGGTCCAGCCGGTGAACACCTTGGCGAAGCCGCGGATCACGTCCTGGTCGTAGGTCGCGATGGGCAGACCGTCGGCGCCGATCTTCAGGGTGCCGTCGGGGTGCATCTGGTAGAGGCCGATGGAGAACAGCTGCAGCAGCTCGCGCGCGTAGTTCTCGTTGGCGTTGCGGCCGCTGTCGGGGTCCTCC
>DASYUP010000178.1:0-2196 GCA_036001185.1 Thermoanaerobaculia bacterium | reverse complement strand
CTGCACCGCGCGCCGGTCGAGCCGACCACCCTCTACATGCAGTTCCACGGCGGCGTCTACCGCTCCGACGACGCCGGCGAGAGCTGGCTCGACGTCGGCCGCCCCGACGGTGGCCTGCCGAGCGACTTCGGGTTCCCGCTGGTCGCTCACCCGCGCGACGCCGGGCGCGCCTTCGTCATCCCGCTCATCTCCGACTTCGACCGCGTCACCCCCGGCGGCCGGGTCGCCGTCTACGAGACGCGCAACCGCGGCGCGAGCTGGCAGGCGTGCGATGAAGGGCTGCCGCAGCAGGGCGCCTACTTGACCGTGCTGCGCCAGGCCTTCTGCCACGACGGCAGAGAGCCGCTGGGGCTCTACTTCGGGGCGGAGTCGGGTGAGGTCTTCGGCTCGGCCGACGGCGGGACGACCTGGGCGAGCGTCGCCTCCAACCTGCCGCCCGTCTACTCGGTGCGGGCGGCCTCCAGGCTCGGCACCGGCTCCTGACCGGGCGGTCCGGCAATGCGGGAGCGGCAGGACGTCATCGTCGGCGGCGGGCTCGCCGGGATGACCGCCGCCTACACCTTCCAGCGGGCGGGGGAGGAGCACTGGCAGCTCTACGAGCGCGAGGACCGCCTGGGCGGGCTGGCGCGGTCGATCGCGCTCGACGGCTACCTGTTCGACTTCGGCCCCCACATCCTCTTCACCATCGACGCCGAGATGGAGGCGCTGATCCGCGACCTCCTGGGCGAGAACTTCCACGCCCAGGAGCGCGAGGCCTACATCTACCACCACCGTTACCGCCTCTACACCCGCTTCCCCTTCCAGGCCCACCTCCATGGGCTGCCGGTCGAGATCGTGCGTGACTGCCTGGTCGGGCTGGTGCGCGCCATCCAGCGCCAGGAGCGCGGCGAGTTTCAGCCCAGCAACTACGAGGAGTGGATGCGCGGCTTTTTCGGCGACGGCATCGCCGAGCACCTGATGATTCCCTACGCGCGAAAGATCTGGACCGTCGAGCCCGCGACGATGGACTTCAGCTGGATCGGCCGCCGCGTGCCCACCCCCGACTTCGAGCGCATCATCGCCGGCGCGCTCTCGGACGAGGTGGGGCAGGTGGGGGCGACCGCCTCCTTCTGGTACCCGCGCCGCGGCGGCATCGAGCCCCTGCCGCGGGCGCTGGGCGGCCGGCTGCGCAACGTCCACCTGGGGCGCACCGTGCAGCGCATCGAGGTCGCCGGCAAGCGCCTGGTCTTCGCCGACGGCGAGGTGGTCCCCTTCGCGCGCATGGTCTTCTCGCTGCCGCTGTCGCTCGTCCCCGCGCTCTGCGACGCGCTGCCGCCCGAGGTCGAGCGCGCCTGCGCCGGCCTGCGCTACCAGGGCATCTACTGCGTCAACCTGGGGATCGACCGCGAGCGCATCTCGGACAAGCACTGGGTCTACTTCTACGAGGACCCCTTCCCCTTCCACCGCCTCTCCTTTCCGGCCAACTTCAGCCCCGGTACGGTGCCGCCCGGCAAGAGCTCGATCTCGACCGAAGTCGCCTTCTCGCGCCAGCGGCCGCTCGACCGCGAGACGGCCGTCGAACGCACCATCGCCGCCCTGCAGACGGCGGAGATCCTGTCGCCCGACGACCGCATCGAGCTGGTGCACACCGAAGAGATCCTGCCGGCTTACGTCATCTACGACCTCGAGCACGCGCGCAACGTGGGCATCATCCGCTCCTGGCTGCGTGCTCACGACATCTGGCCGGTGGGGCGCTTCGGCGAGTGGCAGTACTTCAACATGGACCACTCGATGCGCAGCGGCAGGACTGCGGCCGAGGAGATCCTGGCGGACGGAAGGAGGATGCCGCCATGACGCCCAAGGAGCTGGCGGCGCAGCAGGTCGAGCAGGTGGCGCGCGCGCTGCGGCAGCGCATCCGCGGCGGCGGCCGGACACTGCGCGAGGTGGAGGAGCCGCTGGCGATGGGGAAGGACTACCTGCGTCAGCTGCTGAGCGGCAACGTGGACCTCAAGCTCAAGCACCTGCTCGGCGTGCTGGCGATGCTGGACGAGGGGCCGACCGAGTTCTTCGCCGGCGTCTTCGGCGTGCCGGCGGGGTTGCTCCAGCCGGAGCCCCTCCACCCGCTGTTCCGCGAGAGCATGAGCCTGGCGCAGCGCTCGGTGCTGCCGAATCTGATCCGCAGCCTGCGCGAGAAGGGCGTGCTGAGCGAGGCCGAAG
>DASYUP010000177.1:0-18625 GCA_036001185.1 Thermoanaerobaculia bacterium | reverse complement strand
CTTCGGCCTCGGCGCGGTGAAAGGCATTGGCGAGGGAGCGGTGGAGGCGGTGCTGGAGGCGCGCAACCGCGTCGGCCACTTCCGCGGCCTCGCCCACTTCGCCGCCGAGGTCGACCCCAAGGCGCTCAACCACAAGGTCTTCGAGTGCCTGATCAAGGCCGGTGCATTCGACGGTTTCGGCTACACGCGGGCGGCCTTGTGGAAGGGCCTCGACGGCATCGTCGGCTGGGCGCAACGGCGGTGCGACGAGCAGGAGGCCGGCCAGGGCTCGCTGTTTGCCGGCGCCACCGTCATCGAGCCGCAGCCCGACGCCACGCTGCCCGAGTGGGGCGAGGCGGAGAAGCTGCGCAACGAGAAGGAGGCGCTCGGCTTCTATCTCACCGGCAGCCCGCTGTCGCAGCACGAGGCTCTGCTCGCCGGCAAGGTGACGCACACCACCGCCGATCTCAAGGAGGCGGTGGAGCACGAAGGGCAGGTGGCGGTCGCCGGGGTGGTGGCCCGCGTCAAGCGCATCAAGATCAAGAGCGGCGCCAACGCCGGCCGGCTGCGCGCCGTCTTCTCGCTCGAGGACGAGCACGGCTCGGTGTCGGTCTCGCTGTTCGCCGACACCCTGCAGAAGCACGACCACCTGCTGCAGGAGGACGCCGTGCTGCTGGTGCGCGGCACCCTGCGCATGCGCACCGAGGTGGAGCTCAACGCCCAGGAGGTGGTCCCGCTTGCCGCCCTCGAGCTCGAGCAGGTGGCGGAGCTCGACCTGCAGATAGGCCCGCGCGTCGAGCAGGCCGCCCTCCTGCGCCTGCGCGACGTGCTCGCCGACCATGCCGGCGAGCTGCCGGTGCGGCTGACCCTCTGTCGCGGCGACGAGCGGGTGTGCATCGCTCCCGCCGGCCGCTTCAAGGTGCGCTACGCGCCGGCGCTGGTGGCCGCCGTGGAGGCGATCCTCGGGCCCGGCGCCGTGGTGCCGGTCATGTCGGTCCCCGACGACGCCCCTGCCCTGGTCGGCTAGCGCCGCCAACGGCAACCAGCGATGCGGTGGCGGCTGATCTCGCCAGCGCGCCATGTCTTGCCCCGCCCTGGCTCCGGTGAGTCGCCACGCTGGCGCGCCCCCGCCGGCGGCACATCGGCTACACTCTGAAACCACCTCGGATGGAACACCCACCCCGGAGGTCGCCCATGAGGTTGACCCTCTCCTCGCTGCTGGCTTTCTCCCTCATCTCCGGCGTCGCCGCCACCACCCACGCCGCCCCGGCGGGGCCGGCGCGGGAACCCGGCCGCCAGCCGGGCGGAGACCAGTGGCCCACCGTCGGCGAGCAGCTCGCCGTCGATCGCGTGCCCGCCGGCAGCGCGCTGGCCCGCCTGATCGCCGCCAACCAGCAGCTCGATCTACTCGCTGCCGGCGAGGCCACCGACAAGCTGCACCTCCCCGTCTGGCTGCGCGTGCTCTGGCGGCGCCAGCACCCCGAGCCGCCGGCGCCGGGCGACGCCACGCGGGGCTATCCGCTGGTCCTCCACGAGGTGCGCGAGTGGATGGTGCATCACCCGGACCTGCAGCCGGCGACGAGCGGACCCGCCCCGGCCGCCGCCAGCCAGAAGTCGGCGAGCGTCGGCGAGGATCTGCGCATCTCGCCCGAGGCCGGCTGGTCGCGTAGCGAGTCCGACATCCGCATCGACTACTGGAATCCCGCCCGCGTGATCGCCGCCGCCAACAACCTCGCCTTCCGCGGGGGGATGAGCGTCTTCTACTCCGGTGACGGCGGCGCCACCTGGGCCCAGGCCGAGCTCTCTCTCGGCGACGATCGCTTCCACTCCGATCCGGCCGTCGAATGGACCGCCGACGGCACCGCCTGGGTGACGGCGATCAGCGTCAGCGGGACGGGGGACGACCTGGTCCTGCGTCTGCGCGCCTTCCGTTCGGACGACGGCGGCGCCACCTGGTCGCCGGACGAGACCATCTCCGGCGAGCAGGTCTCGGCCGACAAGCAGATGGTGTGGACCGACCACAGCGCCAAGTCGCCTTTCCACGGCAACCTCTATTCCATCTATCACAATGGCCGGCCGGCCTTCTTCGCCCGCCGCAAGCCCGACGGTAGCTGGAGCGGGCCGATCCAGATCAGCGGCTCCGAGACCTTCGGCACCGGCATCGGCGACGACATCAAGTCCAACGCCCTCGGCCACATCTTCGCCTTCTGGCATGACACCGGCTCGCGTCGCATGCTGGTCCGCCGATCGACCAATGGCGGCAACAGCTTCGAGAAGACGGCCACCATCGGCACCACCTTCCAGCCCTTCCAGACCGGCGTGCCGGCGCAGAGCAGCCGCAACACGCTCGTCTACGTCACCGGCGGCGCCTACATCAGGGGCAAGCAGAGCCAGGTCTACGCCGCCTGGGCCGATCTCAGCGGCGCGCCCGGTTGCCGCACGCCCTTCGACGACCCGCTCAGCGACGTCAACTCGAAGTGCACGTCGCGCATCTGGTTCTCGCGCTCGACCAACGGCGGTACGCGCTGGACCAAGCCGCGCATGCTCAACAACCCGAATTCCTTGAGCGACCAGTTCAACCCCTGGCTGGTGGTGGACGAGACCACCGGCGTGCTCGGGCTGATCTACTACGACACCTTCGGTGAGGAGCGCACCAAGGCAAACCTCTTCTACCAGTCCTCCTACGATGGCGGCGTCAACTGGCGCGCGCCGATCAAGGTGAGCTCGGCGCCCAGCGACGAATCGGACGACGACGCCGACGCCAACCAGTATGGTGACTACAACGGGCTGTCGGCCTTCGCCGGCACCTTCCTGCCGTCGTGGACCGACCGCCGCGACGGGCGACGCGAGCAGATCTGGACGGCAGCCATCCACGACACCAAGAGCAAGGGGTGCCGCACCACCGACCTCGCCGCCGCCGCCGTCACCGGCAGCGCCGGCGTGCTGGTAAGGGTGCCCGCCAGCGCCGACGAGACGCGCCTGACCGTCTGGCACCGGCCGGTGGCCCTGCCCGCCGACGGCGTGCTGCCGTGGACGGTGGAGGTCGACGCGCTGGCCCCGCAACCGGTGACCGCGGCGCTGCTGCTCACCGGCGGGGAGGGGCGCCGATTGCCGAAGGGCGTCGCATCACCGGTGGTCAGCGTCGTCGATCTCGACGCCGTCTGTGACCGGGCGACCGGCGGCGCGCACGGCTGTCGGGGGCACGCCCTGCGGGTGCGTCTGGCCGCCCCCGCCAGCGCGGCGGGCGCGCGCTGGGCGCCCGAAGACGCCAGCGTCACCTCCTGCCCGCGCTGAGCGGAGGCGACCGACAGCCGCTCGCAAGAGCTCCACCATGGAGCTGCTGGTCACCCACCTGGGCGCCGACTTCGACGCCTTCGCCGCCATGCGGGTGGCGAAGCGACTGCATCCGGAGGCGGCGCTCTTCTTCCCCGGCTCGCGCGAGGGTTCGCTGCGGCGCATGCTGGAAGCGCGCGGCGTCGAGCTCGACGAGGTTCGCCAGCGCGACGTCGATCCCGCCGCCCTCACTCGCATCGTGCTGTGCGACACCCGCCAGCGTGAGCGGTTGGGGGTGGTGGTGCAGTGGCTGGAGGCCCATCCGGAGATCGAGGTGCTGGCCTATGACCATCATCCCGACTCCGCCACCGACGTGGCGGTGGCGGGCGGCCGCGTCGATCCCGGCGTGGGCGCCACCTCGACCCTCGTCGCCGAGCTGCTGCGCGAGCACGGGCTGGTGCCGAGCGCCGAGGAGGCCACCCTCCTGCTGATGGGCATCTACGAAGACACCGGCGCGCTCTCCTATCCGACCACCAGCGGCCGCGACCTGACGGCCGGCGCCTGGCTGCTCGGCCATGGTGGTGACCTCGACGCCGTGCGGCGGTTCGCGCTCCACTCCCTCGATCGCCTCCACCTCGAGGTGCTGCACCGTATGACCGAGGAGCTGCAGGTGGAACGGATCCACGGGCACCGCGTGGGCGTGGTGGCTCTCGAGCTGGGCAGCTTCGTCGACGAGCTGGCGCCGCTGGTGTCGCGCTGCCTCGAGCTCTTCGACTTACCGCTACTGTTCGCCATCTTCGGCGAGGACGACCGGGCGACGGTGATCGCCCGCGGCCAGCTCGAGGGCTTCCACCTCGGGCAGGCGCTCACCGAGCTGGTGGGTGGCGGCGGCCACGAGACGGCGGCGGCGGGCAGCGTCAAGGGCGGCACCGCCCTCGAGCTGCGCGAGCGGCTGCGCGTCTACCTGCAGCGCGCCCTGCCGCCGACGGCGCGGGCGGGCGACCTCATGATCACCCCGTTCGTGGCGGTCGAGGGGACGGCGACCGTGGCGCAGGCCAAGGAGCGGCTGCTACGGGCGCGCATCAACGCCGCCCCGGTGGTGAGCGCCGACGGCATCGCCGTGGGGGCGGTCACCCGTCAGTTGCTCGACGCCGCCCTGCAGCACGAGCTCGGCGGACGCCCGGTGACGACGGTGATGCGGCAGGAGCTCTCGTGGGTGCCGCCGGATGCGGCAGCCGAGGAGATCGGGCGCCGCATGGTCGGCCAGCACCCACGCTTCGTGGTGGTGGGGGACCCGGCTGGCGGCCGTCCGCTGGGCATCGTCACCCGCATGGCGGTGCTGCGCCACCTGCACGGTCGCCTCGAGGCGGCCGCCGAGCCGCTGGAACGGCGGGCGCGCGAGCTGCGCACGCGGCGCCAGGGAGTGGGGGCCCTGCTCGCCGAGCGGGTGGCGCCGCCGCTGCAGCGGCGCATCGATGCCGTCGCCGCCGTCTCGCATCGGCTCGGCGTGCCCGCCTACCTGGTCGGCGGCTTCGTGCGCGACCTGCTGCTGGGCCGCGACAACCGCGACCTCGACGTGGTGGTGGAGGGAGACGGGCCCGCCTTCGCTCGCGTCCTCGGTGAGGAGCTGGGCGCTCACGTGCGGGTGCACGAGGCCTTCCTCACCGCCGTCGTCAGGGAGCCCGACGGCTTCACCATCGACGTGGCCAGCGCCCGCAGTGAGTTCTATCGCGCGCCGGCGGTGCTCCCCGAGGTGGAGACCTCGGTGCTACGCCAGGATCTCTTCCGCCGCGACTTCACCATCAACACCCTGGCGCTGCGGCTGGGGCCGCAGGGGCCGGTGGAGCTGGTGGACTTCTTCGGCGGTCAGCGCGACCTCAAGGACGGGGTGCTGCGGGTGCTGCACAGCCTCTCCTTCATCGACGATCCGACGCGCGTGCTGCGCGCCGTGCGGCTGTCGCTGCGGCTCGACTTCGAGATCTCTGCCGAGACGCGGCGCTTGATCGCCGTGGCGGTGGGGGAGGGCATCTTCGCCCAGCTCTCGGGGTCGCGCCTGCGCGAGGAGCTCGAGCTGCTGCTGGAGGAGCCAGCCACCGCCGTGCGCGGTCTCGAGCGGCTCGACGAGCTCGGGGTGCTGGCGGCGGTCGACCCGGCGCTGCGGCTGAGCCCGGCGCGCCTGCAGGCCCTGCGTCAGGCACGCGCGGCGCTCGAGTGGTATCGCGTCGAGGGAGTCGCCGAGCCCACGGTGCGGGCGCCGCTGCTGCTACTGATGGCGCTGCTGCGCGCCGCCTCGCTCGAGCAGCGGCGCGGGGTCGGCGCCCGCCTGCAGCTGCCCTTTGCGGACCAGCAGCTGCTCGAGCGTTTCCCCTGGCGGCTGGAGCGGGCGGCGCGCGAGCTGGCCGCTCCGGCGACGGCCTTGGCGCCGCATCGCGCGCACGCCGCCCTGGGCGGGCTCAGCGGCGAGGAGCTGTTGCTGCTGCTCGCCGGCGACGACGACGAGGTGCGCGGCTGGGTGCGCCGCGAGCTGGCGGAGCTGCGGCGGGTGCGACTGACCATCGCCGGCCGCGACTTGGTGTCCCGCGGCCACCGGCCGGGACCGGCGATCGGTGAGGCGCTGCGTGCCACCCTCGACGCCCGGCTCGACGGCGCCGTTGGTGCCGAAGGGGAGCTCGACTACGCCCTCGACTGGCTGGCCCGGCAAATACCGGCCGCTTCAGGCTAGTCCGTCGGCCTTCCGGGCGCGGCGGGCGTTAAGATCGTCTGGTGAGCGACAAGGGCATCCGGTGAGCAAGGCGAGGCGAGCGCCGATCGCTGGCGGCAGCACCGCCGCACGTGCGCTGCGCGCCGTCACCAGCGCCGTGCTCCTGGTGGCCAGCGGGGCAACCGTCCTCGGCGCTGCCACCGCCGGAGCCCCCGCGCCCACTGCCGCACCCGACGTCCCCAGCGACCGCTCGCGCGAGCTGCTCGACTATCGCTGCGCCAGCGAGCTCGGGGTGCGCCAGGTCACCCTCTTCGCCAACGGCACGGTGCGGGTTCGCGAAGGGGTTGGGCAGCCGCTGGCGATGACCCTGGGAGAGATCGGGCCGGTGGAGCTCGGCGGCTACCTGCGGCGCCTCGCCGCCGAAGACCTCTCAGAGGTGCACGACAGCCAGGGAGGTACCCAAGGGGCGTGGATCGAGCGCTGCGTGCTGCGCCTGGCGCTCGACGGCCAGCCGGCGCGCCAGGTCGCCTTCGGCCGCTACGACAGCCTGTCGCTGGCGGTGGCGGCGCTGGTCCGTGTCGCCGACGAGCTCGCCGCTCACGCGCGGCCGGTGAGCGACCTGCTTCCCGGCTACAAGCCGCACGCGGGGGACGTGCTGCGCCGGGCGGATGGCGCGTTGTTCGTGATCGTCGGCTTCACCGGCGATGGCAAGGGGCTGGAGATGCAGGGAGTCAATCAGCCGATCACCCTCTTCGTCCTGCCGGAGGACCTGCCGAAAGTCTTCTCCTCCCTGGTGTCGCGGCGTCGGTGACCGAGCTTCGCCTGTCGGGCGGCCTCTATCGCGGGCGCCGGCTGCGTGTGCCCCATGGAGTGCGTCCCACCGAGGGCAGGGTGCGGGAGGCGTTGTTCTCCATCTGGCAGGAGGAGCTCGCCGGGGCGCGCTTCCTCGACCTCTTCGCCGGCGCCGGCGCCGTGGGGCTGGAGGCCCTGGGCCGCGGGGCCGCGGCAGTGGTGCTCGTCGAGGGGGATGTGCGAGCGCTGCGCACGCTCAAGGAGAACGTCGCGGCGCTGGCCGCTGACGGGGCGGCCCGCGTCTACCGCCTGCGGCTGCCGCCGGGATTGGGCGTCCTGCGCGAGCGCGAGATGCCCTTCGACCTGGTGTTCGTCGACCCACCTTATGGTCACGCCGGGATGGGCTCGCTGCTGGTCGGCCTGGGGACCCTGCTGCGCCCCGGTGGCGCCGTCGCCTTCGAGCATGCCGACCGCGATCCGGTGCCGCCTGCGCCCGCCGGGCTCACGCTCGAGGGTACGCGCGGTTACGGGGGCACCTGCTTGTCGCTCTATCGCACCTGACGGCTCGGCTGAGCGAGGAAGAAGCCCAGCTCCTCGAGGCCCACACGCAGATCGACGTTTTTCAACCGCACGCCCGGGCGGACGCGGATCTGGGTCGGCGCGAAGTTGAGCACCGCCCGCACTCCCGCCGCCGCCAGCGCATCGTAGGACGGCTGCGCGGCGGCGCTGGGCACCGCCAGCACGCCGATGGTGGCGCCGGTCTCGCGCACCAGCTTCGGCAGCCGTGGCGGTGGCTCGATGCGCAGCGCGCCGACGGCGCGTCCGGCCTTCGCCGGATCGGCGTCGACCAGGCCGACGACGCGATAGCCGTCCTCGTTGAAGCCGGGGAAGCCGGCGAGCGCGGTGCCCAGGCTGCCGACGCCGACGATTACCAGCCCGTGCTGACGGTCGAGCCCGAGGAGGCCGCGCAGGCGGTCGCGCAGGTGCTCGATCTCGTAGCCGACGCCGCGGATGCCGAACTCGCCGAACTGCGCCAGGTCCTTGCGGATCTGCGACGCCGAGAGCTGGTAGCGCTCGGCGAGCTCGGTCGAGGAGATGCGCTCGACACCGGTCGATTGCAGGTCCTGCAGGCAGCGCAGGTAGAGCGAGAGCCGGTTGAGGGTGAGCGGGGAGACGCCGCTCACGGCGCGCCGATGGCTCTAGCCAGCCAGTCGAGGAGGCCGCCGGGCCACACCCCCAGCACCAGGGTGCCGGCGGCGGCGGCCAGCACCGCCAGCCGCCCCCAGAAGTCGATCAGCAGCGGTCCGGGGGCCTGCACCTCGGGCTTCATGTAGAGCACGTAGACCACCCGCAGGTAGTAGACGGCGCCTACCAGGCTGGCGGCGATGCCCACCAGCGCCAGGGTGACGTGGCCGTGCTGGATGGCGTGGAAGAAGACCAGGTACTTGCCGACGAAACCGAGCGTCGGCGGGATGCCGGCGAGCGACAGCATGCTGACCGTGAGGCAGAGGCCGAGGAAGGGAAAGCGATAGCCCCAGCCCGAGAGCTCGGCGATCAGATGCTGCTCGCCGGCGCGCGCGAAGAGCAGCGCCACCACCGCGAAGGCGCCGGCGTTCATCAGCGCATAGGCGAGCAAATAGACGAGCACCGGCGGCAGGGCGTCGTGGCCGACGCTGACCAGGGGGATCAGCAGGTAGCCCATGTGGGCGATGCCCGAGTAGGCGAGCATCCGCTTGAGGTCCTTCTGCACCAGCGCCAGCAGGTTGCCGCCCACCATCGACAGCACCGCCAGCAGGGCGATGAGCTGCGACCAGTTGTGGCCCACCTGGGCGGAGGCAACGGTGCCCAGCAGCCGCACCAGCACCAGGGCGCTCGCCGCCTTGGGGGCGACGGAGAGGAAGGCGACGAAGGGGGAGGGCGCGCCCTGGTAGGTGTCGGGCGACCAGGCGTGGAAGGGGACGACGGCCATCTTGAAGCCGAAGCCGCAGATGAGCAGCAGGAAACCGAGGGTGACGACGACGCTGCTGCCGCTGCCGCCGGCGAGCGCCTCGGCGATGCCGCGCAGCCGGGTGGTGCCGGTCTCGCCGTAGAGCAGGGCGACGCCGAGCAGCACGAAGGCGCTGACGAAGGCGCCCATGAGGAAGTACTTGACACCCGCTTCGGTGGCCATCGCCAGCCGCCGGTGGTAGGCGGCCAGGGCGTAGAGACAGAAGGACAGCAGCTCGAGGGCGATGAAGAGGGTGAGCAGCTCGGTGGCGCGGGCGAGGAAGAGTAGGCCGACGGTGCACCAGAGCAGCAGCGCTGCGTACTCCCCGGTGCCCAGCCCTTCGCGGCGCAGGTAGGCCTGCGAGGCGAGCAGGCAGAGGGCCGCCGAGAGCAGCACTATCTCGGCGAGGAAGAAGGTGACCGGCGTCCACTCGATGAAGCCGCCGAAGCTCGACGGGCTCGCCCAACCCGGCGCGGCGATGAGGAGGGCGACCGCCACGGTGGCGGCGGCGGAGAGCGGCAGCCAGAGGCGGCGCAGCGACGGCGCCAGGGCGTCGCCCAGCAGGACGAGGATGGCGAACCCTCCCAGCAGCAGCTCGGGGAGCAACGAGGCGAGGTCGGCGCGCAACAGTGGATCGGCGTGGCTCACGGGGCCGCTCCGGGGGGGGCGGGAGCGGGAACGGCGCCGGGTCCGTGGGCGCCAGCCGCAGCGGCCGTCTTGGAGCGCGGGACACGGGCGGGGACTATCCCCGCACCTGCACCGGATCCGCTCGCCACGGCCGGTGCCATCGGCGCGCTCTGGTGTAGAGGTCCCCGCCCGCTCCGCGCCACGCGCTCACCCTGGTCCCCATCGATCCGCGCCCGCACGGTGGCGAGCAGCTGCTGCAGGTGCGGCGTGCTGGGCGCCAGGAAGAGCGCCGGCGCGACGCCGATCCACAACATCAGCACACAGAGAGGCGTCAGGGTGAGCACCTCGCGGACGCTGAGATCGCGCAGCCCCTCGTTCTCCTTGCGGGTGATCGGCCCCCACAGCGTGAGGTAGAGCATCTTCAGCAGGTAAACGGCGGCGAGCACGACGCCGAAGGTGGCGGCTACCGCCGCCCAGCGCAGGTCGGCGGCCTCGCTCTTGAAGCTGCCGACGAGGATGAGGAACTCGCCGACGAAGCCGTTGAGCATCGGCAGCCCCACCGAGGCGAGCGAGGAGAAGACGAGGAAGAAGGCGAACACCGGCATCACCTTGGCGAGGCCGCCGAACTCGTCGAACTTCTTGGTGTGCCGGCGGTCGTAGAGCATGCCGACGAGCAGGAAGAGGGCGCCGGTGGAGAGCCCGTGGTTGACCATCTGCAGCAGCGCCCCCTGCCAGGCGACGAGGTCGAAGGCGAGGAGGCCGAGCATGACGAAGCCGAGGTGCGCCACCGAGGAGTAGGCGACCAGCTTCTTCATGTCGGTCTGCACCCAGGCGACGAGGGCGCCGTAGAGGATGCCGACGAGGGCGAGCACCACCAGCGGCTTGCCCAGCCGGTGGGCAGCCTGCGGGAAGAGCGGGAAGCCGATGCGCAGGAAGCCGTAGGTGCCGAGCTTGAGCAGCACACCGGCGAGGACCACCGATCCGCCGGTGGGAGCCTCGACGTGGGCGTCGGGCAGCCAGGTGTGGAGCGGGAACATCGGCACCTTGATGGCGAAGGCGAGGCCGAAGGCGGCGAACAGCCAGAGCTGCGGCTGCAGCGGCAGCGAGAGCTGCAGCAGGTCGGCGTAGGCGAAGCTCCACTGGCCGGTGGTCTCGTGCTGGCGCCAGCCCAGCCAGAGCAGGGCGACGAGCATGGGCAGAGAGCCGGCCATGGTGTAGAGGAAGAACTTGAGGGCGGCGTAGATGCGCCGGTCTCCTCCCCAGATGCCGATGATCAGGTACATCGGCACCAGCACCAGCTCCCAGAAGACGTAGAAGAGGAAGAGGTCGAAGGCGAGGAAGACCCCCAGCATGCCGGTGGTGAGCAGCAGCATGGCGGCGCCGTAGGCGCGCCAGTGCTTGTCGATGCCCTTCCAGGAGCCGAGGATCACCAGCGGCATGAGCACCAGTGTCAGCGCCACCAGCGGCATCGAGATGCCGTCGATGGCGAGCTCGTAGCGGATGCCCCAACGGGCGATCCAGGAGATCGGCTGGCCGTCGAGCCCCAACTCGCGGACGAAGGGGAAGGCGGCGCCGGGCGCCGCGCGCGACAGCAGGTACCAGCCGCCGAGGGCCAGCTCGCCGAGCGTGGCGAGCAGCGTGTAGACCTTGATCGCTCCCTGGGCACGGGCAGGGAAGAAGAGCAGCGGCACCACGGCCAGCGCGGGGAAGAAGACCACCAGGGTCAGGGTGTCGTGGGTGAAGAGGTAGAGGAAGGTGCTCATCGCGTGAGGTCTGGCCGGCTCAGAAGACCATCCAACAGAACAGAATCAACACCGCCGCGAAAAAATACAGCAAGTAGTTCCTCACGTTGCCGGTGGTGGTAAAGCGCACCAGGTCCCCGGTGAGCTCGACGACGAAGGCGCCGACGTGCACGGCGCCGTTGATGAGGATGGTGTCGATCACCTTCCAGCACATGCGGGCGAGCCAGGCGATCGGCCGTATCACCAGCGCGTCGTAGAGCTCGTCGACGTAGTACTTGTTGGCGAGCACGCGGTGGAGGGTGGGGAAGCGGGCGACGAAGGCGTCCTCCCCCGCGAGGTTGCGCTGGCGGCCATAGAGGCGCCAAGCGAGGAAGATGCCGAGCAGGCCGGCGAGCACCGAAGCGCCCACCAGCAGCGCCTCCGTGGTCAGGCTGTGCTCGGCGTGGTGCGCCGGAAGGCCGACGTCGGCGATCACCGGCGCCAGGAAGTGTCCCAGCCAGTCGCGGTCGAGGAAGGGGATTACCCCCACCCAGCCGGCGACCACCGAGCCGATGGCGAGGACGATCAGCGGCACCGTCATCGACGGCGGCGACTCGTGCAGGTGGTGGCGCTGCTCGTCGCTGCCCCGGAAGGTGCCGTGGAAGGTCATGAAGAACAGGCGGAACATGTAGAAGGCGGTGATGGCGGCGGTGACGGTGCCGATCGCCCACAGGGCGATGTGCGCCTGCCAGGCGGCGCCGAGGATGGCGTCCTTGCTGAAGAAGCCGGCGAAGCCGGGCACTCCCGAGATGGCCAGGCAGCCGATGAGGCAGGTCCAGTAGGTGACCGGCAGGTGCTTCTTGAGCCCGCCCATGCGCCGCATGTCCTGCTCTCCCGACACGGCGTGGATCACCGAGCCCGAGCCGAGGAAGAGCAGGGCCTTGAAGAAGGCGTGGGTGCCGAGGTGGAAGATCGCCACGGCGTAGGCGCCGGCGCCGGCGGCGAGGAACATGTAGCCGAGCTGCGAGACGGTGGAGTAGGCAAGCACCCGCTTGATGTCGTATTGGGCGACGCCGATGGTGGCGGCGAGGATGCTGGTGGCGGCGGCGATGATCGCCACCGCCCACAGCACTCCCGGGGCGAGCTGGAAGAGGGCGTTGGCGCGCACCACAATGTAGACGCCGGCGGTCACCATGGTGGCGGCGTGGATGAGGGCCGACACCGGCGTCGGGCCGGCCATGGCGTCGGGCAGCCAGACGTAGAGGGGGATCTGCGCGCTCTTGCCGGTGGCGCCGGCGAACAGGCAGACCGAGACGAAGGCGGCGAAGGTGAGCCCCAGCATGTAGGGGACCTGCGCCGCCTGCGGGTCGGCGGCAAGGGCGGCGAAGATCTTGCGGTAGTCGAGGGTGCCGAAGTGCTGTGCCAGGGCGAACAGCCCGACGAGGAAGGCGAAGTCGCCGATGCGGTTGACGATGAAGGCCTTGCGGCCCGCCTGCGGCGGCACCAGCTCCTGGTAGTAGAAGCCGATGAGCAGGTACGAGCAGAGCCCCACTCCCTCCCAGCCGACGAAGGTGACGAGGAAGTTGTTGCCCAGCACCAGCAGCAGCATCATGCCCATGAAGAGGTTGAGGTAGACGAAGTAGCGCTGGTACCCCTTCTCGTGAGCCATGTAGCCGACCGAGTAGACGTGGATCCAGAAGCCGACGAAGGTGACGACGAAGGTCATCACCGCCGACAGTGGATCGAGCAGGAAGGCGACGTCGATGTGCAGCGGCGCCCGGGTCCAGGCGTAGAGCGCCTGCTCGAACGGCGCCGGCGCGCTGGCGCGGTACTCCCAGAGGGCGAGGAGCGCCACGCCCAGCGAGGCGCCGGGGGCCGCGAGCGCCACCAGCGTGGTCAACCAGCGGGGGACGCGCGGGCCGAGGGCACCGTTGACCGCCGCGCCGGCGAAAGGCAGCAGGGGGATGAGCCAGAGATAGTTCATGCGCCTGTACCGGTCACCAGCGGAGCGATCCGGTCACCATCTCAAGAGCGTCAGGCGGTTGATGTCGATCGTTCGTCGCAGGCGATAGACGGCGATGTAGAGCGCCAGCCCGATGGCGGCCTCGGCAGCAGCCACCGCCAGGACGAAGAAGACGATCACCTGCCCGCCCTGGTCGCCGAGCAGCCGCGCGTAGGCGACGATCAGCAGGTTGACGGAGTTGAGCATCAGCTCGATGGAGAGGAAGATGGTGATGCCGTTGCGGCGCGTCAGCGCGCCCACCGTGCCGATGGCGAAGAGCAGCGCCGCCAGCACCAGGTACCAGCTGATCGGCACGCTCATGGATGGCTCCCGGCCGCGGCGCGGGCGGGCTTGGGGCCAGCGGCGGCGTCGACCTCGGCCGGTGGCGCCGGCGGCACCTCGCCCGGGCGCGGCGCCCGTGCCAGCACGTAAGCGGCGACCACCGCCACCAGCAGCAGCAGGCCCACCAGCTCGAACGGCAGGATCCAGGTGGTGAACAGCTCCCACGACAGCCGGTGAATGGAGAGGTAGTCGGGAGTGAGCGGCTCGAGCGTGTCGGGCCCGTGAGTGCGCCACAGCAGCATGCCGAGGAACCCGGCGAAGAAGGCGGCGGCGACCAGCGCCACCCAGCGCTGCGCCGGGCGATCGACGACCGGAGCGCGCTCACGGCCGACGTTGAGCAGCATGATGACGAAGAGGAAGAGCACCAGGATGGCGCCGGTGTACACCAGCACCTGCAGGGCGGCGATCATCGGCGCCCCCAGCATGGTGAAGAGGACGGCGAGACAGAAGAGCACCACCACCATGCTCATCGTCGACTTGACCGGATGCGGATGTGCCACCACGACGATGGCGAAGGCCACCGCCAGCAGGGCGAAGGTGACGAAGACGGCGACTTCCATGCTCAGTAGACGCCCGCCACGGTGAGGGCGGCGACGGCGACCAGTGTCAGCAGGGAGATCGGCAGCAGCACCTTCCAGCCCAGCGCCATGAGCTGGTCGTAGCGGAAGCGGGGGAAGGTGAAGCGTACCCAGACGAAGAAGAACATCCACAGGACGACCTTGGTGGCGAGGATGCCGGCGCCGGCGGCGACCCCCAGCCAGCCGGCCGGCAGGGTGACGCCCGGCAGGCTCCAGCCGCCGAGGTAGAGGGTCGACATCAGCGCCGACAGCGACGCCATGTTGATGTATTCGCCCATGAAGAAGAGGGCCCACTTCATGGAGCCGTATTCGGTGCCGTAGCCGGAGACCAGCTCCGACTCCGCTTCCGGCAGGTCGAAGGGCAGACGATTGGTCTCGGCGAAGGAGGCAATGAGGAAGACGAGGAAGCCGGGCAGCTGGGCGATCACGTTCCAGACGTGGACCTTGCCGTCGTGCCACAGGTGGTGCTGCTGCCAGGCGACCACCTCGCTGAGGCGGAACGAGCCCACCGGCAACAGCACCGCCAGGATCGCCATTGCCATCGCCAGCTCGTAGCTGATGAGCTGTGCCGAGGCGCGCACCGCCCCCATTTGCGAGTACTTGTTGTTCGAGCCGTAGCCGGAGGTGACCAGGGAATAGACGCCGAGGCTCGACAGCGCGAGGAAGAGCAGCACCCCGGCCTCGCCGTCGATCACCACCATGGGGATATGGTGGCCGCGGAAGTCGAGGTCGGGCGCCATGGGGATCACCAGGAAGGTGGTGAGCGCCGGCACCAGCGCCAGAATGGGGCCGAGGAGGTACATCGTGCGATCGGCCGCCGTCGGCACGATCTCCTCCTTGAAGATGAACTTGAGGGCGTCGGCGAGCGGCTGGATGAGCCCGAACGGGCCGACGCGGTTGGGGCCGCGGCGGTCCTGGATGAGCGCCATGCCGCGGCGCTCCACCCACACCATGATCGGCGCCACGATACCCATCAGCGCCGCCAGCCAGACGGCGAACTTGGCCAGCGTGGCCCAGGTCTCGATGCTCAACCGTTCCCTCTCCTGCTCGCTGATCGCAATGTTGGCCGGGTGCACTCCCGTGCACCCGCCGCACCTACGCCGACACCGCCTCCGCCTCGGGCAGCGGCGCCCCGGTCGCCGCCAGGCCCTGCCAGGTCAGGCCGGCGAACGCCGGCAGCTCCGCCGCCAACCGCGCGAAGACGGCGCTCGCCGTGGCCGCCGTCCAGGTCGGGTCGAGGCGGCGCAGCAGCGCGGCGAGCACCTCGACCGCCGGCAACGCCTCCCCGGGGGGAGGAAACGCCTGGCGGAAGCGCTGCACGCGCCGCTGCACGTTGACGAAGGTGCCGTCCTTCTCGGCGTGGGTGGCAACCGGCAGCGCCAGGTCGGCGGCCCGCGCCAGCGGGGTGTCGGCCCAGCCGAGGACGATCAGCGTGCGGGCTCTGCGCAGCCGCGCCACCGTCTCCGGGTCATGGGCGGCGGGACCGAAGTCGCTGTCGGCGACCACCAGCACGCCCGCCTCGCTCGCTCCTTCGGCGAGCAGCCGCACGGCGTCCAGCGCCCCCTCTCCCGCCAGCAGCCCGGCGAGCTCAGCGCCGCGCCGGTTGGGCGCCGCGTCCTCGGCGGTGACGCCACCCTGCGGGTTGGGGATGTGATACGGCCGGCTCGGCGCCGTCCACACCGAGCGGTGGGGCGAGCCCAGCTGCTCGGCGACGCGCGCCAGCAGGTAGGCCTCCTCAGTGGTGAGGAAGCCCGAGCCGAGGAAGGCGATGGCTCCTTCGACGCGGCTGCGCAGCCGGTGGTGGAAGGTGTCGAGGGCCTCCTCCCACGACACCACCGTGGCGCGCCCCTCCTTGACCTGCCGCGGCGCCAGCAGCCGCGGTAGCTCGCCGTAGCGCTCGAAGGTCGCGCGCCCGTAGTCGCACATCCAGTAGTCATTGACCTCGGGGTTGAAGCGCGGTTTGTAGCGCTTGATCTGTCCCCGCCGGTGCTCGAGGGTGATGTTGCAGCCGACGTCGCAGCCGGTGCACAGCGACGGCTTCTTGTCGAGGTACCAGACCCGCTCGGCGAAGCGGAAGCGCTCCGAGGTGAGCGCCCCCACCGGGCAGATGTCGACGACGCAGGTGGCGAGGTCGTTGTCGAGCTCGCGGCCCGGGAAGGTGCCGATCTCCGCCCGCGCGCCGCGCTGCAGGAAACCCAGCTCGCCGGTCTTCGCCACCTCGGCGGTGAAGCGCACGCAGCGCGTGCACTGGATGCAGCGGTTCATGTTGAGCACCACGGTGGGGCCGAGCGGGATGCGCTCCCTGCCGGGGTACACCCGCTTGTCCTCGAAGCGCGCCCGCGAGGTGGCCATGCCGTGCTTGAAGGAGTAGTCCTGCAGGGCGCACTCGCCGGCCTGGTCGCAGATCGGGCAGTCGAGCGGATGGTTGACGAGCAGGAACTCCATCATCGCCCGCTGCGCTTCCTTGACGTCCGGCGTGTCGGTGCGCACCACCATGCCGTCCTTCATCACTTGCGTCGAGCAGCCGGCCTGCAGCTTGGGCATCCCTTCGACCTTGACCAGGCACATGCGGCACTGGCCCACCACCGACAGGCGCGGGTGGTAGCAGTAGTGGGGGATCTGCACGCCAACCTTGAGGCCAGCCTCGATGAGGTTGGTCCCCTGGTCGACCTCGACCTGGCGGTCGTCGATGGTGACGAGCGGCATCCGGGTCAGGCTCCTTGCAGCACCGGCAGCGCCGCGCGCCGCCCGTTGCCGTTGCCGTGCGCGTGGGTGGCCGCCGCCCTCACCTCGGCGAGGATCTCGTCGCGGAACTTCTCGACGATCGGCCCCACCCCCATCATGGCGGCGTCGCCCAGCGCGCACAGCGAGTTGCCGCCGATCTGCTTGGCCACCTGCGGCACCAGGTCGACCTCCTGCGTCGTCGCCTCACCATGGGCGGCGTGGGTGAGCAGAACTTCCAGCCAGTTGGTGCCCTCGCGGCAAGGGGTGCACTGACCGCACGACTCATGGTTGAAGAACTTGGCGCTGCGCTTGGCTACCTGCAGCATCGAGGCGGTCTCGTCCATCACCATCACCGCCGCCGAGCCGAGCATGGTGCCGGCCTTGGCGAGGGTGTCGAAGTCGAGCTTGATGTGGCGGTCGGCGGCGGTGAGCACCGGCGCCGAGGCGCCGCCGGGGATGAAGGCCTTCAGCTGTCTTGCCGGGCCATCCCCGGACGGGCCCCGCCACATGCCGCCGCAGAGGTCGAGCAGCTCCTGGAAGGTGATGCCGATGGGCACCTCGTAGGTTCCCGGCTTCTCGACGTGCCCCGAGACCGCATAGAGCTTGGGACCGGTGTTGCGCTCGTCGGTGCCGATGGCCTTGAACCACTCCGGGCCGCGGTCGAGGATGTGGGTGACGCAGCAGAGGGTCTCGACGTTGTTGATTACCGTCGGCATGCCGAAGGCGCCAACGACGGCGGGGAAGGGGGGCTTCACCCGCGGCTGCCCCCGCTTGCCCTCCAGCGACTCGAGCAGCCCGGTCTCCTCGCCGCAGATGTAGGCGCCGGCACCGCGGTGCACCACCATGTCGAGCTCGAAGCCGGAGCCGAGGACGTCCTTGCCGAGGATCCCCTTGGCGTAGGCCTCCTCGATGGCACGCTCGAGGATGTCGCCGGCCTCTACGTATTCGCCGCGGATGTAGATGTAGCAGACGGTGGCGCCCACCGCCCAGCAGCAGATCGCTGACCCCTCGATGAGCTGGTGGGGGTCCTCCTCCATCAACACGCGATCTTTGAAGGTGCCGGGCTCGGACTCGTCGGCATTGACGGTCAAGTACTTCTGCTTCGCCTCCTTGGGGACGAAGCTCCACTTGTTGCCGGTGGGGAAGCCGGCGCCGCCGCGGCCGCGCAGCCCGGAGGCCTTGACCATGTCGATGACCGCCGCGGGCTGCATCGCCAGCGCCTTCGCGAGCGCCTGGTAGCCGCCGCCCTGGCGGTAGCCGTCGACGGTGAGCGCCGCCGGCTTGCCGACGTTCTTGAGCAGCACCGGCTCGCCGAGGAAGCCGATGTTCGGCATCAGTCGAGCCCCTCGACGATCTTCTTGACCTTCTCGGCGTCGAGCCAGCCGTGGTAGCGGTCATCGACCATCATCATCGGCGCCTGCTCGCAGGCCCCCAGGCACTCGAAATGGACATAGGAGCAGCGGCCGTCGGCGGTGACCTCGCCCTCCTCGACGCCCAGCGCCTCGCCGAGGGTCTGCATCACCTCCGCCGAGCCGCGCAGCATGCAGGGTACGTTGGTGCAGACGCGGATGCGGTGCCGTCCCACCGGCCGCTCGTGGTAGAGGTCGTAGAAGGTGACGACGCCGTACACCTCGGCCGGCGGCAGCGCCAGCTCGGCGGCGACGGCGAGGATCGCCTCCTCGGGCAGCCAGCCGCCCCAGTGCTTCTGCGCCAGGTGCAGGGCGGGCAGCAGCAGCGCCCGCTCGGTGGGGTAGAGCGGCCGCAGCTTGTCGAGCCGCGCTTTCGCCTCCGGAGGGAACGCGGCCGGCAGCGCCGGAGGGCTCACCGGGCGCTCCCGCGCGGCAGCGCCGTGGGGGCGAGCACGCGCCGCACCACGTCGAGGCCGCCCTTGAGCCAGAC
>DASYUP010000176.1:0-4347 GCA_036001185.1 Thermoanaerobaculia bacterium | reverse complement strand
GCGAGCGGCGCCCCGAGCGCGCCGCCCGCGTCCCCCGCCGCCGGCTGGATCCAGAGGTCCTCGAACACCCCCTCGCGCAGGAGCTTGCCGTTGGCGACACAGTTGAGCGCCACGCCGCCCGCGAGACACAGGTGGCGCTTGCCCGTCACCTGCCGCGCCCGCCGCGCCAGCGCCGAGACCGCCTCCTCCGTCACCTCCTGGATCGAGGCCGCGAGGTCCATCTCGCGCCGGGTGATGCGCGACTCGGGCGCCCGCGGCGGCCCGCCGAAGAGGGCGGCGAAGCGGTCGTTGGTCATCACCAGGCCGTCGAGGTAGCCGAAGTAGTCCATGTCGAGGCGGAACGAGCCGTCGGCGCGCAGGTCGATCAGCTTCTCGCGGATGGCGTCGGCGTAGCGCGGCTCGCCGTAGGGCGCCAACCCCATCAGCTTGTACTCGCCGGAGTTGACCTTGAAGCCGGTGAAGTAGGTGAAGGCGGAGTAGAGCAGCCCCAGCGAGTGCGGGAAGGAGATCTCCTGCAGCAGCCGCAGCCGGTGCCCCTCGCCAACGCCGATGGTGGTGGTCGCCCACTCGCCGACGCCGTCGAGGGTGAGCACCGCCGCCTCCTCGAACGGCGAGGGGTAGAAGGCGCTGGCGGCGTGCGACTCGTGGTGCTGGGCGAAGAAGATCTCGGTTCGCTTCGACACCCCGCACCGCGCGAGCGCCTCCTCGATGAGCGGCGGGATCCACAGCTTCTCGCGCAGCCAGAGCGGTACGGCGAGAGTCGCCGAGCGCAGCCCCCGGGGTGCCACCGCCAGGTAGGTCTCGAGGATGCGGTGGAACTTGAGCAGCGGCTTGTCGTAGAAGACGACGCCGTCGAGACCGGCGCCGCCGGCGCTATCGATGCCGCCCTCCGCCAGGCAGTAGCGCACGGCGTGGTGGGGGAACCCCTCGTCGTGCTTCTTGCGCGTGAAGCGCTCCTCCTGCGCGGCGGCGACCACCACGCCGTCTTCGACGAGGCAGGCGGCACTGTCGTGGTAGAAGCAGCTGATGCCGAGCAGTTTCATCGCGCGGTGGCCGGCGGCCGTTAGAAGGGCTTGCGGTAGCCGTCGAGGCCAGCGCGCAGCGGCGCCGCCGGCGTCCAGTACGAGGCCAGGCGCGGGTCGGCGCGGCGGCTGATGCGCAGCTTGCCGCCGGCGCGCAGCAGCAGGCCGCAGGGGACGAAGAGGAGGAAGTAGGCGAGCGTCATCAGCACCCAGGTGATGGTGACGCCGACGAAGCGCCCGAAGGTGTCGAGGGCCCGCGTGACGGCGCGGAAGCCGCCGAGCGGCGAGAGCAGGGCGAGCAGCGCCATCGAGAGCGCCACCGCCGCCACCACCAGGGCCATCCCCGGCTTCCAGAAGAAGAGCGTCGCCGCCAGCGCGAGGCCCACGAGCCCGCCGATCGCGCCCCGGCGGCGCGCCGCCCGCGCCGCCGCGCTGCGGTCGTCGCCGGTGGCCTCGCGGCGCCACTGCCAGAGGAGGTTCGCCGCTCTCTGGCTCGCGGCATCCTGGCTCGCGGCAGCCGGCCGCGAAGCGGCGCCGGCGGTCGGGGCGGCGCCCGGCGCGGCCGGGTTGAGGACGAGGTCGCTCTTTGGCATCAATGGTTTCCGCGTCGCGGGCGGACCGAGCCGCGTAGGTTACTCGCTGCTGCTGCGGCTTTCAAGCGGTGCTGCGCTAACCTCGCGGCGCCACCGCTGGCGCGTCCCCTGCACCGCTCACCTGCGCTTGACCAACCTCGAGATCGCCGACGCCCTCGACCGCCTCGCCGATCTGCTGCAGGTCGAGCGCGAGAATCCGTTCAAGGTGCGAGCCTTCCGCCGCGCCGCCCGCACGGTCGAGGGGTACCCGCAGCCGATGGCGCGGCTGCTCGCGGCGGGCGGCGACCCCACCTTGCTGCCCGGCGTCGGCAAGGAGATCGCCGCCTGCATCCGCGAGCTGGTGACCACCGGCCAGCTCGCCCGCCTACAGGTGCTCGAACGCAACGCCCCGCCGTCGCTGCTCGAGCTGCAGCGGCTGCCTGGCCTCGGCCCCAAGCGGGCGCGGCTGGTGTGGGACAAGCTCGGCGTCGCCACCCTCGAAGAGCTCGAGGCGGCGAGCCGCGATGGCCGCCTCGCCACTCTGCCCGGCTTCGGCGAGAAGACGGCGACGCGCCTGCTCGCCGCCCTCGCCGAGAAGCGCACCACCGGCCGCCGCCTGCTGCTGCCGACGGCGGCGCTGATCCTCGACGAGCTGCTGCCCCACCTGCGCGCAGTGCCCGGCGTCATGCGGGCGGAAGCGGCCGGCAGCTTCCGCCGGCGCCTCGAGACGGTGGGCGATCTCGACGTGGTGGTCGCCTCGACCGACGCGCCGCGCGCCCTCTCCGCCTTCACCGGCTGGCACCGCACGGCGCGCGTCGAGGGAGCGGGCGACACCCGCGCCACCATCGTGCTGCGGCGCGGCGCGCAGGTCGACCTGCGGGTGGTGCCGCCGGAGAGCTTCGGCGCCGCCTGGATCTACTTGACCGGCTCCAAGGCCCACAACGTCGCCCTGCGCGCGCTCGCCGTGCGTCGCGGCTGGAAGCTCTCCGAGTGGGCCCTCTTCGATCAACGCCACCAGAAGGGTGGCCGCGACGACAGCGGCGCGCGGCTCGCCGGCGCCAGCGAGGAGGAGGTCTACGCCGCCCTCGGCCTCGCCTGGGTGCCGCCGGAGCTGCGCGAGGACGTCGGCGAGCTGGAGGCGGCCGCCGCCGGCACGCTGCCCGACCTCGTCCGCCTCGAGCAGCTGCGCGGCGACCTGCAGATGCACACCACCTGGTCGGACGGGCGCGCCTCCGTGGGGACCATGGTCGCCGCCTGCGCCGACCGCGGCTACGCCTACTGCGCCATCACCGACCATGGCCCGGGGCTGCCGGTGGTCCAGGGGCTCGACGCCGTGGCATTGCGCGCGCAGCACGCGGAGATCGCTGAAGCACAGGCGCGCCACCCGGAGATCCGCGTGTTGCGCGCCCTCGAGCTCGACCTCCTCGGCGACGGCGCCCTCGCCCTTGCCGACGAGGCGCTCGGCAGGCTCGACGTCGTGCTGGCCGCGGTGCACACCCGCCTCAAGCTGCCGCGCGACGAACAGACCCGGCGCTACCTGCGCGCCCTCGACCACCCGCGCGTCGCCATCCTCGCCCACCCCACGGCGCGACGGCTGGGGATGCGCGGCCCGGTCGACGCCGACTGGCCGGCGATCCTCCAGCGCGCGGCCGCGCGCGGCGTGGCGATCGAGGCCAACGCCTCACCGGAGCGCCTCGACGCCAACGGCGACTTGCTGCGCCAGGCGAAAGCGGCCGGCTGCCGGGTCGTCATCTCCACCGACGCCCACCGCGTGCGCGAGCTCGACAACCTGCGCTGGGGTGTCGACCAGGCGCGCCGCGCCGGCCTCGAGGCGGGTGACGTGCTCAATACCCTGCCGCTGCAGGAGCTACTCGCGGCCTTGCGGGTGCCGCCGCGGCCCTGAGGCTCAGCTGGCGCTCAGCAACTCGCCGTCGATGCGGTCGAGCAACTCGCCGGCGGTCGCAAAGTCGACCTTGCGGGCGAAGGCGTAGCGGCCGCTGCCCAGCGCCGGCAGGTCGGCAACCGTCAGCGTGCGCGGCGAGCCGGTAGTACTGCCGGTGTAGTCGATGAAGCGCAGGTCCTCGTTGCGCAGCCGAAAACGGCTGGCGTTGACGAGCACCGTCTGCAGGATCGACTCCTCGGGCGACATGGTGCGCCGGAAGAACGCCACCAGCTCGGGATGGGCGGCGAGGAAGTCGATGACGTACCGCGCCGCCGCGCGGCGCAGCGCGCCCCAGGCCCAGCCGCCGTGGCAGCGGAAGCCGGCCCGCCACGGCGTGCGCCATGCGCGCACGCCGCTATACGGGCCGTAGAAGAGCGACAGGTGGACGAAGGGGACGAGCCGCGAGATGGGTTGCAGCCGCGCCAGCCAGGGCAGCGCCCCGTCCGGCCAGCGGCGGTAGCGGTACCAGTAGCGGCGAAACGGCTTATGGCGCGGCCACGGGCTCGCCGGCCCGAGGACGTCCCAGTGACGGAGGAAGGCATCCTCGCCGCTGTCGCGCAGATGCGCCTCGGAGAGCGCCAGCGGCTTGACCGGGTAGTCCTGGCCGGTGAGGGTGACCAGCCAGTCGTAGTCGATGCCGGACGCCTCGAGCCAGGCGATGCCGTCGAGGGTAGGCTGCACCTGACAGGACCAGTTGCCGCGCACCTGCCGGTAAGGCACACGCAGCAGGTGCACGTCGGCGAGGTCGGCGAGCGGCGCCCAGTCGAGCGGCCCGCTGCCGAAGTTGTGCTGCACGACGATCACCGAGCGG
>DASYUP010000175.1:0-16603 GCA_036001185.1 Thermoanaerobaculia bacterium | reverse complement strand
GCGGATCTGACGCAGGTGGCCGGTCGCCGGCCAGGCAGGAAGCTTTGTTCCGAGGAAGCTCGCGACCTCCGCCCCCCCACCCTCGGGCGAGCCAAAGATCTGCGGATAGGCCGGGCGGGCGGCGGGACGGGCGCAAGGCTTCGCGCCCGTCGCTTTGGCCGCTTCAGCCGCGACGCACCGCAAAGAGCCCGGCCACGGCGAGCCCCGCCGCGAGCGCCAGCAGCCCCCATTGCGAGAGCGTCGGGATCGGCGGCGGCGCCGGCGGTGCCACGTCCTGCACGTCGATGCTCACGACCACGGCGGCGCTCGATGCCGTGCCGTCGCTGGCGTGGTAGGTGAAGCTGACGAGACCGGAGAAGCCGAGCGGCGGCGTGTAGACGAACGAGCCGTTCGGGTTGAGCGTCAGCAATCCGGTCGCCGGCGGCGTGTCGAGCACCGCGGTGAGCGGGTTGGCGTCCGCGTCGGTGTCGTTGCCGAGCACGCCGGGCGCCGCGATGTTGAGCGCCGTGTTCATCGGCGTCGCGTAGGCGTCGGCGAGCGCGACCGGCGGCGTGTTCGTGGTGCCGCCCGCAGCGGTGAAGCAGCTCGAGAACTCCGACGAGTCGAGCGCCAGCACGGCGGTCGCGGTCGCCGTGATCCTCGCCTGACCGGGCGGGATCGCCAGCGCAAGCGGCCCCCAGGCGGCGTTGCCCGAGCCGTCGGTTCCCACCGTGGTCTCGCCGAGGTAGCTCTGTCCCTCGCCGAAGCCGGAGGGGTCGCAGGTCGCATTGCTGAAGACCTGGATGCGGAAGCTGGTGCTGGCGACGCTCGCCAGCGTGCCGCTCACGGTGAGCGTGCCGCTCGAAATCGCCGCCGAGGTGATCCCCGGATGCATCTGCGACTGGTTCGCGGTACCCACGAGCTCGATGCCGCGCAGGCCGTTCGAGTGGATGCTGTTCGCGAGGATCGCCGCGCCGTGGGTCGTGGGGTCGAGCGCGCCGACGCTCACCCCGGCCGTGAGGTTGTAGGCGATGACGTTGCTCCCCACGAGATTGTTGTCGCCGACGTCGACCCGCACGCCGTCCAGGCCGTTGGGCAGCGGCAGCGTGCCGCTCACGTCGGTGCCGATCCTGTTCTGGCCGGCGACGTTGCCGTCGGAGCCGAGCGTCAGCCCGACGCGCGTGTTGCCCGAGACGAGGTTCGATTGAATGGCATTGCCGGTGTTGAAGCCGCCGACAGAGATTCCGTCGCCGTTCGGAACGGCCAGCGTACCGGTGACGTCGGTGCCGACGAAGTTGCCGAGGACGTCGTTGTCGCCCGGCCCGAGAGACGAGCCGCCGCCGATGGCAATACCCTGGTCGGTGTTCCCGGAGATCACGTTGCGGTCGCCGGCACCGAGGCCGCCGATCGAGCTCGCGCGGCCGCTGAAGGAGGCGCTGTCCATGTTGACGACGACGCCGATACCCTGCGTGACCGCCACCGTACCGGAACGGTCCGTGCCGATGAGGTTGCCGGCGACCTTCGTGTTGCGCGCGTTGTTCGTCGCCGGCGCGTTGGCGAGGCCGTTGCCGATCTGCACACCGGTCGCCGTGTTGCCCGAGATCAGGTTGCGCGCCGCCGGGGTGTTCCCTCCGATCACGTTGTCGTCGGAGGTCGCCGCGACGCCGTTCGTGTTTCCCGGGCCCGCGGCCGTGCCATCGGGGTTGGTGCCGATGAAGTTGCCCTCGACGTGGTTGTCGGTGAGCACCGAGAGGCAGATGGCGTAGTTGGGCGAGCGATTGAGCACCAGACCCCGAATCATGCTGCCGCCGCCGCGCATGTCGATGCAGCCTGTCGACGCGAGGTTGATCTCGACCCCGAGGACGGTGTCGAGCCCGGCGCCGACCAGGTTGGTGTTGGGCGTCCCCATGCCGTTCAGGTAGCCGTCGATGGTGACGGGCTGGGTCAGGATCGGCAGCACCGTGGCGGGCGCGATCGTGCACACCGGCGGCGTGCCCGGACAGCCGGCGAGGTCGAACGCGATGGTGTCGATGCCGGGATTCGAGTTGGCGTCGAGCATCGCCTGCCGCAGGCTGCCGCCTCCGGAGTCGTTGGTATTGGTGACGGTGTAGGTGTTGGCGCGGATCGCCGGCGCGGCCACCAGCGTCGCGCAGGCGACGGCGAGAAGTAGCGTGCGACGTGGCATCGGCTCCCCTTCGAGCGGGAGCGCTGCGGCATGCAGCGATCCGGTGGCGGCATCGTGGCGAGGAACCCTCGCGGTGGCCATGGAGACCACCTGTAGCGGAGCTGACGAGAATCTGACGGGCTAAGCTCTGCCCGAGGTTGCGCTTGGCATCCGCTCCCCCACCCATCTATCGCTTCGCCGATCTCGAGCTCGACGTCGGGGCCTACGAGCTGCGTTGCGCCGGCCGGCCGGTGCGCCTCGAGCGACGACCGATGGACCTCCTCATCCTCCTCGTCGGCCGCCACGGCCAGCTCGTGACCCGCAACGAGATCGCCGCGCACCTCTGGGGAGCGTGGGTCTTTGTCGACGCCGAGATGGGGGTCAATACCGCGGTGCGCAAGCTGCGCCAGGCTTTGCAAGACGGCCTAGACGGCCGCCGCTTGCTCGAGACGGTGACGGGGAAGGGCTACCGCTTCTGCGCCGAGGTCCTCTCGGCCGCTCCGAGCCCGCCTGCGGACGAGCGCGTCACCCTAGCGGTCATGCCCTTCGAGGACCTCGACCACGCGGCGGACCGCGAGTACCTGTCGGCCGGGCTCACCGAGGAGGCCATCGCCGCCGTCGGCCAGATCGACCCCAAGCGCCTGATTGTCGTCGGCCGCACCTCGGTGATGGCCTACCGTGGCTCGACGAGGACGATCGCCGAGATCGGCCGCGAGCTCGGCGCCGCCTACCTGCTCGAGAGCTCCGTGCGGTCGGAAGGGCCGCTTCTCCGCATCGTCTGCCGCCTCACCCGGGTGGATCAGCAGGTCCAGGTGTGGTCCGCGTCTTTCGACAGCCAGCCGAGCAGCGTCCTCGCCTTCCAGCGCGACCTTGCCCGCGCCATCGCCGAGCAGGTGCGCCTCCAGCTCTCCCCGGAATGGCTCGCGGCGCTGAGTCGCCGCCAGAGCCGCAACCCGGAGGCTTTCGACCTCTACCTGCGCGGTCGTCACGCCTGGTACCAGATGAGCCCGCTCACCACGCGCGCCGCCGTCGAGCACTTCGCGCGGGCGACGGCCCTCGATCCGAGCTATGCGCTCGCTTGGGCCGGTCAGGCCGACGCCTTCGCCAGCAGCCCCATCACCGGCGACGCCGAGCCACGGCCCGCCTGGCAGCGCGCCCAGGCCGCCGTCGAGGCGGCGCTGCGGGCGGAGCCTGAGCTGGCGGAGGCGCATACGTCGGCCGGCATCATCGACTTCTTCCTCGGCTGGGACTGGCACCGCGCCGAGGCAGCGCTGCGCCGGGCCACCGAGCTCGACCCCAACCTCGCCCTCGCCTTCCGCACGCTGGGAGTGCTCCTCGCGCAGCAGGGACGCTACGACGAGGCGCGGCCGCTCGTCGCCCGGGCCCGCGCCCTCGAGCCCATGAACCCCATGCACCACGCGATCGCGGCGCAGGCGGCATTCTCCGGCCGCGAGTACGTGGCCGCCGTCGAGCTCTCCCGGCACGCCACGGTGATCGATCCGGGCTTCTGGATCGGCTACTTCCAGCTCGGCCAGGCCTGCGAGCTCGATGGCCAACCCGAGCAGGCGATGGCGGCGTTCCAGCAGGCGGCGCGGCTGTCGGGCGGCAACAGCAAGAACCTCGCGGGTCGAGCGCACGTGCTCGCCCGCCTGGGACGACAAGCGGAGGCCCAGGCGATCCTAGAGGGGCTGCGCAAGGTCGCTACTGAGCGCTACGTCCCACCCTTCGCCTTCGCCCTGGTGCACCTCGGACTGGGCGAGCACGAGGCGGCCCTCGAAGAGCTCGAGCGCGCCGAGGCAGCCCGCGACGTCCACCTCGTCTACCTGCCCGTCGATCCGAAGTGGGACGCGCTGCGGGACGAGCCGCGCTTCGCGGCGCTCGTGCGCCGCTGCTTCGGCCAAGCCGGCAGCGGCATCAGCTGACCCCCGCTCGGCGACGGCGAACGCCCAGGCCCGAACGTCAGCGGTAGAGCTCGCTGCCCTGCTCGACGAACTCGCGCGCCTTCTCTTCGAGCCCGGCGTCGACGGCGGCAGCCTCGTCGACGCCGTGCTCGCGAGCGTAATCGCGCACCTGCTGGGTGATCTCCATGGAGCAGAACTTGGGGCCGCACATGGAGCAGAAGTGGGCCACCTTCGCCCCCTCTTGGGGCAGCGTCTCGTCGTGGTAGGCGCGGGCGGTCTCGGGGTCGAGCGAGAGGTGGAACTGGTCCTCCCAGCGGAACTCGAAGCGCGCCTTCGACAGCGCGTCGTCGCGCCGGCGCGCCGCCGGGTGCCCCTTCGCCAGGTCGGCGGCGTGGGCGGCGATCTTGTAGGTGATCACCCCCTGCTTGACATCGTCGCGGTCCGGCAGGCCGAGGTGCTCCTTGGGCGTCACGTAGCAGAGCATGGCGGTGCCGAACCAGCCGATCATCGCCGCGCCGATCGCCGAGGTGATGTGGTCGTAGCCGGGAGCCACGTCCGTCGTCAGTGGCCCCAGGGTGTAGAAGGGCGCCTCGCCGCAGATCGCCAGCTCCTTGTCCATGTTCTCGCGGATCATGTGCATGGGGATGTGGCCGGGGCCCTCGATCATCACCTGCACGTCGTGCGCCCAGGCCACCTTCGTCAGCTCGCCGAGGGTGTCGAGCTCGGCGAACTGCGCCGCGTCATTGGCGTCGGCGATCGAGCCCGGGCGCAGGCCGTCGCCGAGCGAGAAGGCGACGTCGTAGGCGCGCAGGATCTCGCAGATGTCGGCGAAGCGGGTGTAGAGGAAGCTCTCCTGGTGGTGGGCCATGCACCACTTGGCCATGATCGAGCCGCCCCGCGAGACGATGCCGGTGACGCGGTTCGCGGTGAGCGGGATGTAGCGCAGCCGCACGCCGGCATGGACGGTGAAGTAGTCGACCCCCTGCTCGGCCTGCTCGATCAGGGTGTCGCGGTAGATCTCCCAGGTGAGCTCCTCGGCCTTGCCCCCCACCTTCTCCAGCGCCTGGTAGATGGGCACCGTGCCGATGGGCACCGGGCTGTTGCGCAGGATCCACTCGCGGGTGGTGTGGATGTCGCGCCCGGTGGAGAGGTCCATCACCGTGTCGGCGCCCCAGCGGATGGCCCACACCATCTTCTCCACCTCGTCCTCGATCGAGCTCTTGACGGCGGAGTTGCCGAGGTTGGCGTTGATCTTCACCAGGAAGTTGCGGCCGATCGCCATCGGCTCGCTCTCCGGGTGGTTGATGTTGGCGGGGATGATGGCGCGGCCGCGGGCCACCTCGTCGCGCACGAATTCGGGGGTGAGCTCGGGCGGCAGCAGAGCGCCGAAGGGCTGGCCGGCGAGCCGGGCGGCGCGCTCCGCCGTTGCCGCATCGACGGTGCGCAAGCGCTTCTGGTCCAAACCGGATGCGCGCACACCCTCGCGGCGCTGGTTCTCGCGGATGGCAACGAACTCCATCTCCGGGGTGACGACGCCATTCCGGGCGTAGTGCATCTGGGTCACCGCGCGAGCGGCGAGGGCGCGTCGCGGGCGGCGAGCCGACCAAGGGGTCTCGAGGCGCCTCGCCTGGCGTCCGTCGTCGAGTGGCCGGTAGCTGCGGCCGGCGATCTCCTCGCTGTCGCCGCGGGCGGCGATCCAGGACGCGCGCAGGGGCGGCAGCCCCTGGCGCACGTCGACCACCGCCGCCGGGTCGGTGTAGGGGCCCGAGGTGTCGTAGACCAGCAGCGGCGGGTTCTCCTCCACCACCCGCTGCTCGCTGCCACGGCCGGAGAGCGTCGGCGACAGCGCGATCTCGCGCAGCGGCACGCGCAGCTCGGGGTGGAGGCGGCCCCCGACGAAGACCTTGCGCGAGCCGGGAAGCGGGCCGGTGGTGACCGTGGAGGGTGTGGACGGGTCGCTGGTGTCGCTGGTGACGGTGTCGCTGGTGACGGGCTCCATACGACCAGCTTACAACCTACGCCCGCAGCGGCCGCTCCCAGTCGTCCAGGTGCGCCAGGAGCTGGTCGAACGACAGCACGTGGCGGCTGCCGTCGGGCTCGCGGCGGAAGACCACCTGCGACCAGCCGCGCATCGCCACCGGCGTGAAGGCGTTGCCGGCCAGCCAGAGCTGGCGGCCGGAGATGGCGCGAATGAGCACCCGCTCGTAGCGTGAGCGCGCCAGCGTCCGGGGCGGGAAGAGTTTGTCCCACGAGCCGCGCCGGCCGACGTCTTCGTAGGCCGCCGGCCGGTCGGCGAGGTCGAGCAGCGAGGGCGCCCGCCCGGCGAGCACCGAGTCGATGAGCCGGAAGGTGAAGGGATCGGAGACGCGGCGGATGCCGAGCCGGAAGTGGCGCGCCACCTCCCAGGCGATGCGGCGCAGCGACAGCGGCCGCGGCTCCTCACGGCGGCGGCGCCAGTATCCCTCCTCCACCTCCCAGACGGCGGCGTCCGGACCGCTGGTGAAGGGGTTGCGCGGGTAGCTGTCGAAGCGCGCCAGGAATCCCTGGCGGGAGGTGTGGCGCGACGGCCGGAAGCCGCGGATCACCGGCAGCCCGCGCGCCGCCAGCTCGTCGAGCTCGTACGACGGCCAGCCCATCACCTGGCGGGCGATGCCGATGACCACCGTGGCGGCGGCGATCATCAGCGACGAGCTGGGCGTGAAGTCGGCAGTCACCTCCACCCGCTCGCCGCGCGGCCGCACGCCGACGCCGGTCGAGCGCCGGTTGGTGGCGAGCAGCATCACCGGCGCCGGCAACAGGTAGGTGAGTAGGCGCGCCAGCTGCCGCACGGTCCGCCGGCCGGGCTTCGCCGCCTCCTTTGCCCGCTCCTCTCGCGGCGCCTCGAACGAGGTGTTGTAGTGGGTCGAGAAGCCGACCAGCCGCGCCCGCCGGCCACTCCTCTCCTCCCAGGCGTCGAGCTCGCGGCGCAGGAAGAGGATCGACTCCCAGAGCGACCTCCCGGCGCGAGCCGCGCAGCCACGGTCGACCTCGATCACCGGCGTGGCGATCTCCACCACCCCGGTGTCGAAGTAGACGGCGCCGCCGGTGGGCAGATGGTAGGAGGTGCCGCGGCGGTGCATCAGCTCGCCGCGGATGATGTCGCGCGGGCTCCTGAAGACGCGCTCGGGCTCGACGCGGGCGCCGTCGAGCCAGAGCTCGAACTCCGCCTCCAGCCCCACCGCCGCGAGCTGCAACGCCCGCGCGGCCGGCGTCCGGCTCGTCTTCTTCATGCGCCGTCCTCCTCGGGCCCCCACTCCTCCTCCCCCGCCGCCTCGCGCGGCACCACGGTGACGTAGCCGAGGTCGAGGTGGAGGTGGTCGTCGGTGAAGCCCGGCCCGTGCCCGTAGGGGCGGATGGTGACGTGCGGCAGCGCCTGGCGGCCGATCTCGGCGTATTTGTCGATCGCCTCGGGGGTGTCGAGCATCTCGTCGCCGATCTGGTAGATGTTGACGGCGGTGCCCCAGCAGTGGGGCGAGGCGGCCCGCGAGCGCTGGTGCGCCGGCGACCGGTAGCCGCCGTTGGCGGCGATGTGGACGAGCGTACCCAGCCGGTCGCGGAAGATCGACAGCTGGGCGGCCAGCAGCACCAGCGCGCACGGCACGTAGCGCGGAAAGCCGTGCAGCACCGGCGCCTCGCGCACGTCGGTCTGGATGAACTCGTGGAGCTGGAAGTTGGGGGCGAGCACGAGCTCGCGGGCGGTGAGCCAGGAGTCGATCTCGTAGAAGAAGCGCGGCAGCCGGCGCGCCCGCCCTTCCTCGTCGACGATCAGCGCCCCGGCCTTGAGCGTTTGGCGGTAGGGCTCGGCGAGGCGCCGGCCGTCGACGATGCGCAGCGGGAAGCGGCGCGTCTCGTTCACGGCGCCGCCTCCTGGGGTGCTTCCGCGGGCAACGTCGCCGACGCCGGCACAGCCACCAGCTCCTGCAACGCCGCCTCGCCGATGCGGCCGAGCGCCGCCTGATGGCTCTCCGACCCCGGCGGCCACTCGCTCATCAGCACCAGCGCGAAGGGACGGCGGTCAGGGAAGAAGACGAGGCCGGCGTCGTGGGCGACGGTGGAGATCTCGCCCGTCTTGTGAGCGACGCGGGCGCGGCCGCGGAGAGCCTCGGGCAGCGCCAGCTGCACGCCGCCGGTGAGCTCCTGGCGGCCGAGCACTTCGACCATGTGGCGCGCCGGCTCGCCGGCGATCGGCCCCGGCTCGTGGAGCAGCTGGAGCAGCGCCAGCAGGCCGTCGGCAGTGGCCCGGTTGTCGATGCCGGCCTCGTGCGCCCGCTGGTCCTCGACCCCGCGCACCAGCTCGAGGCCGGTGAGTCCGAGCTCGGCGAGCACCGCCCGCGTCTCCGGCACCCCCAGCAGGTCCAGCAGCAGGTTGGTCGCCAGGTTGCTGCTGGCGACGATCATCCGCTCGGCGAGATCGCGGATGCGCATCAGCTTGCCGATCTCGGCGTGCACCGCCCCGTCGCTGTCGCGGTCGCGTTGCACCCGGAAGGGCTCGCCGTCGAGCCGGCTGGCGAAGCGGTTGCGGACGTGCAGCCAGCCGTCGAGGTCGAGCCGGCCGGCAGCGACCGCCTGGGCGAGCCCCACCAGCACCCCCAGCTTCATGGTGCTGGCGGCATGGAACCAGCGGCCGCCGCGCAGGCTCCAAGCCGTCTCGGTCTCCCAGTCGTAGAAGGAGACGGCGACGGCACGCGCCCCTGCCTCCGCGGCGATGTCGTCAATTCGCTGTCGCAGCACCGGTTCGCTCCTCGCCGGCGCGCCCACATCCGCGCCGGGAATTCAGAGTGGAATGCAAGAGACATGCGCGCGCCCCGCCGCCGGGCGAGCGGTTCCGGTAACATGCCACTGATGCCGGGAGCCCGCCGTTGAGCCTGGCCTCCAAGAAGGTCCTGGAGCGGCTCGGCGCCTTCATCCAGGAGCTGCAGAGCGTTCAGTTCCAGGTCCCCGAGGACGAGGCGGCGGTGGCGCGCGGCGCCCTGTTCGCCCCCCGCCTGGCGGCGGCGATCGAGGAGGCCATGGCGTTGCTGCAGTCGGCGCACGACCACTACGAGCGGGCCGGGCGTCAGGGCGAGCAGGTCGCTGACGTCGCCTCGCTCGACGACATCGGGCGGCTCATCTCCACCGAGGTCGCCGGCCAGGAGATCACCGACCTCCTCTTCCTCGCCCGCACCGAGCTGCGCGGCGCCCTGCAGGACCTCATCGCGGCGATCGACCAGGAGGACTTCCTGCGTGTGGCCAGCAGCTGCGACTCCGGCCTGCGCACGCTCAAGCGCACGTTGATCTCCGTCGAGTCGGCGCTCTACGACTTCGAGGGACTCGAGCCGCCAACGCGCCAGTGGTCGGACCTCGAGGTGTCGCTCAAGACGCGACGCCTCTACGCCGAGCTGCGGCGCGAGATCCTGCGCGCCGTGCAGCCACGCGACGACCGGCTTCCCGACCGGCTGGCCGCCGTGCACGACCGCCTCGATCGGCTGCGCGAGCTCGACTTCTATCCGCTGCTGCGCTTCGACGATCGGGTGACCATGCGCGAGCTGCGCCGGCGGCTGTCGGGGTGGGTGATCGCCGAGCCGCACGACCTGGTGGCCGGGCGGCGGCTCTGGCAGGACCTGGTCGGCTTTGGCGAGCTGCTCAAGGAAATCAACCATCGGCAGGAGCTGCGGCAGCATGACCGCATGCTGGTGCGGCGCGCCTACCATCAGCTCTTCGGGCGTTCGGCCCACGTCCACCAGGTACACGAGGACCTGCTCTACCAGCTCGACGCGCTGCACGGCCTCGACGACGAGCTCGACAGCCTGCTGCTGCGCCGCGAGCAGGGAGAGCTGGGGCGCTGGCGCGAGGTGCTCGCCCGCCTGCTGCAGCGACTGTCGACCACCGCCGAGAGCCTCGTCCCGGGTGCCGGCTGGGGCGGTGAGTAGACCCCGACCCAGACGGGCGGGGACAAGACAAGCCCCGCCTTTACAGCGGACGGGAATCCTCCACCTCGGAGCGATCTGCTCGGATGTAGGGGCGGGGCTCGTCCCCGCCCGTGGCGCGATATCGCGACCGCTCCGCGACTCAGCGGTGGCAATAGCGGGGCGTCAGGTCGGCGGCCACCGAGCCCACCCACGGCGCGCGCAGCACCCGCTCCACCATTAGCCGCTTGTCGCTGGCGGTGAGCACGGAGCGCGAGAAGCGCAGGGCTCCCTCCCCCGGTGGGCCACCGAGGACGTAGGCGCCTGGGTAGCCGCCGTCCCCCAGCGCCCGCTCCCAGAGCGTGAACAGCGGCAGCGGGCGCGACAACAGCCCGCACAGCGAGCGGCCGGTCGCCTGCCGGCGCTGCTGGCTGCGATCGAGCTCGTTGGCCACCGACAGCAGATGGGACCCGAAAGACGTCTGGGCGTCGACGTAGGCCTCCAGGCGGCGCGCCACTGGTACGTCGGTCATGGTGGACAGGGCCCGACGGCGCAGCTCGACACCGAGCTCTGAGCCGGGAAGGCCGAGCTGGCGGCGCAGATACGCCTCGAGGAGGGCATTGAAGTAGGCCTCCGAGAGGTCGACCGGCAGGTCGGCGAGCGGGCGCAGCTGCAGGCCACGCAGGAAGTGGGGAGCGTAGAGCGCAAGGCGCGCCTGGCCGCCGGCGTTGGCGGCGAGGTAGCCGGCCGCCGGCTGGTCGGGATCCTGGTGGAAGACGAGCACCAGGCGCCGTGCCTCCTCGCGGGCGAAGCCGAGCGGCAGCCGCTGCAGGGTCGCCGCCTCGCCGAGCTGTCGGTCGACCGCCCCGGCCGCGAAGGCCGACCCTGCCCACAGGCCGACGAGGAGGAGGAACAACGAGCTCATCGTACCGCCCGGCGGCAGGTGATAGCTTCACCCCGCATCGCCGCGCCCTTCGCGCCCATCACCTCGACCCTTCCGTCAGCCCTCCGATGGCCGGTTCCGACGCCACCCGCGAGCCCCGCCTGGGCGGCCCTGCCGTCATCCTCGTCGCTCCCCAGCTGGGCGAAAACGTCGGCGCCGCGGCGCGCGCCATGCTCAACGCCGGCCTCACCGACCTGCGCCTGGTGGCCCCGCGGCCGCCATGGCCGAACCCGCGGGCGCTCGCCGCCGCCTCGGGCGCCGACAGCGTCGTCGCGGGCGCCCGCGTCTTTCACCGGCTCGAGGAAGCGGTTGCCGACCTCCGGCGCCTCTACGCCTCGACCGCCCGCCCGCGGGATCTCGACAAGCCGGTGCTCACCCCGCGCCAGGCGGCGCAGGAGATGCGCCGGCAGTTTCCCGACGGCAACGGCTGCGGGGTGCTGTTCGGACCCGAGCGCACCGGCCTCGGCAACGACCAGGTGGCGATTGCCGACGCGGTGGTGATGGTGCCGCTCAACCCGGCGTACGCCTCGTTGAACCTGGCCCAGGCTGTGTTGCTGGTGGCCTACGAGTGGTTCCAGAGCGGCCTCGACGTCTCCCCACCCCGCCGCCGGCGTGAGGGCCGCCCGCGGCCGCCGACGCGCGCCGAGCTGCACGTGCTCTTCGAGCACCTCGAGGAGGAGCTCGACGCCGCCAACTTCCTCTGGCCTCCACACACGCGCGCCCACATGGTGCGCAACCTGCGCAACTTCCTGGCCCGAGCCCGTCCCACCGAGCAGGAGGTCCGCACTCTGCACGGCGTGATCACCGCGCTCACCGGCAGGCACTGGCGCGGCGGCGACAAATCGTAGCGGGCCCGCCGGCCCGCCACCCCCTACCCGCCCTTCTTACGCTTGCGCAGGACGCTCTCGAAGCCGCGCCCCATGAGGACCGCCACCCGCTGCAGCTCGTCGAGGTCGATGTCGGCGAGGTCCTCGCCGGCGCGATCGCAGTAGACCGCCGCCACCAGCCGGTCGTTGATCCGCACCGGCAGCAGGAGGCACTCCTTGGGGAACTTGCCCCCCCAGCTGCGCACCAGCTTCTGGTGCGCCTCCAGCCGCGGCAGGGGACCGCGGTAGAAGGGGCTGCCCTCGCGCAGGTTGAGGAACAGCGACGGCTGGTCGAAACCGATCTCGATCTCGCCGAAGAGCCGCTGGTCGACGCCGTCGCCGGTGCCCATCCAGGCCGCCACCTCGCCGCCGCGCACCATGAACAGCAGCCGGCGCTGGAAGCGCCGCTCGAAGAACGACAGCGCGACGTCGGCAACGTCGTTGCGATCCTCGACCTCGGCGATGCGGCGCTCGAAGTCGGCCACCGTCTCCACTCGTGGCGGCATCGCCAGCGGCGTGGTGTCGGCTTGGCTGCGCTCTTCCCGCTCCTTCTTCGCCGCCGCCAGCGGTGCCGGGGTAGGTGCCAGCGGCATGGTCTCGGCGTCAGGCGACGCGGTGGGTGCCTTGGCGGCTGCCGCCGGAGCGACCGGTGACCGTACCGGCGCAGCCGCGCGGGCCGGCGCGGGGGCGGCCGACGCCGGCCTCGGGGCTGGCGCGACGGCGGGGGCAGGCGCCCGTGCCGGGGCCGGCCGTGGTGGCACCGTGCTGGGTGCCGGGGCCGCGACCGCCGCCGGCGCCACCGGTGGCGGGGCCACGAAGAGCGGCGGCGGAGCGAGCGGAGGCGGCGCTGCGGCCGACGTCGAGGCCTGCACCGCCGGGGCCGCCGCGGCCATCCGGGTGCCCGAGTCGAGCGGTGGCGGCGGCGCCGGCTGCCACTCCGAGCTCGGCGACGACCGGGCCGGCGGCGGTGGCGACGGCGGCGGGGGCTCGAGGCCTCGCCGCCGGCCGATCGCCGGGGCGTCGCTCGGCACCTCGCCCTGCCAGAGGTACCTGGCGCGGTTGAGGCGGTCCCAGATGCGGCTGTAGCGGGGCTCGGTGGTGCAGCTGTAGTGCTTCTCCAGCGCCTCGAGGACCCGCACCTCGGGCGCCACGTGCACCTTGAGCCGGCGGCTGGTGACGAACGACAGCTCGTCCTGCAGCATGAGGTCGCGGGTGTTGACCATCGCCACCGAGATGGCGTTGCCGAAGCGCTCGAAGGGAACGGCGCGGGCACGGCAGGCGAGCTTGGCCGGCACCAGCTCGAGGACGTTGTCGGCCACCACCCGCAGGTCGTCGACCGAGGCCGCCGGCACGCCCAGCTGCTCGGCAAGCGCCTTGGAGAGGCGGTCTTCGGAGAGCAGCGTCAGCTCCAGCAGGCAGCTGCCGATCCGGCCTCCAAAGACCTGCTGATGCCGAAGCGCCTGCGTCAGCTGCTCGGGCGTCAGCCATTCTCGTTCGACGAGGAGCTCTCCGAGCTTCTTCATGGGGGTCGACGGAGCCGCGGGCGGGGGGGCGCACGGGCCCGAAACCTGATGATATCAGAGGCTTGCGTGACTCCGCGGGGGACGTCGGCCATAGAATCCCGCCGTTTCGCGACCCGGGAGGAGCCGAAGATGGGGAGCACGCTCGAACGCCTGTTCGCGCTACGCGAGCGGGAAACGACGGTGGCAACGGAGGTGCGGGCGGGGCTCGTCACCTTCCTCACCATGGCCTACATCCTGCTGGTCAACCCGCAGGTTCTGGCCGCCGCGGGGATGCCGAAGGAGGACGTCGTCTTCGCCACCGCCGTCGGCTCGGCCGTCGGCACGCTCGCCATGGCGCTGCTCGCCAACTACCCCTTCGCTCTCGCCCCGGGGATGGGGATCAACGCCTACTTCGCCTACTCGGTGTGCGGGGCGATGGGAGTGAGCTGGCGGGTGGCGCTCACTGCCGTCTTCGTCAGCGGCCTGCTCTTCATGGCGCTCTCGGCGGGCGGCATCCGCACCCTCCTGCTGCGCGCCATCCCCACCAACATCAAGCTCGCCACCAGCGGCGGCATCGGCCTCTTCCTCGCCTTGATCGGCTTCGAGAACGCCGGGCTGGTGAAGAAGCACCCGGCCACCCTGCTCACCCTTGGCGACGTGCGCTCGGCGCCGGTGCTGCTCGCCCTCGGCGCCCTGGTGCTGATGGCGGTGCTGCTCGCCCTGCGGGTACGCGCCGCCCTGCTGCTGGGGATCGCCGCCGCCACCGCGGCCGCCTGGCTGCTGGGCATCGCCCCGCCGCCCACGGCGGTGGTGGCGCTGCCCGCCCTGCCGCGGCAGACCCTCCTCGCCTTCGACTGGCACGGCATGGCCAGCGGCACGCTGGCGACCGTCGTCCTCGCCTTCCTCTTCGTCGTCCTCTTCGACACCACCGGCACGCTGATGGGCGTCGGGCGGCTGGGCGGGTTCGTCGACGAAGAGGGGAACCTGCCGCGCGCCGGCCGCGCCTTCTTCGCCGACGCCTTCGGCACCACTGCCGGCGCCGCCCTCGGCACCAGCCCGGTGACCGCCTACATCGAGTCGGCCACCGGCATCGAGGAGGGCGGCCGCACCGGCCTCACCGGCGTGGTGGTGGCGCTGCTCTTCCTCGCCTCGCTGGTGCTGGCGCCGCTGTTCACCGCCGTGCCGCCGCTCGCCACCGCCCCGGCGCTGGTGGTGGTCGGCGCGCTGATGATCGAGGGCATGCAGGGGATCGATTGGAAGCGCTTCGACGAGGCCATCCCCGCCTTCCTCACCATCGTCGGCATGCCCTTCACCTACTCGATCGCCAACGGCATCGCCCTCGGCATCGTCAGCTGGGTGATCATCAAGCTGCTCGCCGGCCGCTGGCGCGAGGCCCACCCGCTGATGATCGTCCTGGCGGCGCTGCTCGTCCTCTACTACGCCTTCCTCTACGCCGGTTGACCCGGAGGAGCCCACCTCGTGAGCACCGGCCCCGTCGTTCCCACCGCCCTCTCGCGCGGCCGCACCGAACGTTTCGGTGAGCTCGCCGCCCGCTACCTCGAGGAGTACCTGGCCAAGCTGCGCCTCGCCTTCGATCGCCTCCCCAGCGAGCGCCTCTGGTGGCGGCCGGCACCCGGCGCCAACAGCGCCGGCAACCTGGCCCTCCACCTCTGCGGCAACCTGTCGCTGTGGCTGCTCGCTTCGGTGGGCGGCGAGCCCTTCGTGCGCGACCGCGCCGCGGAGTTCGCGGCGACCGGCGGACCCGACGCCGCCGAGCTGCTGTTCCGCCTCGAGGCGGTGGTCTCGCGCTGTGCCGCCCTGGTGCGCGGCCTCGGTGAGGACGACCTGCGCCGACCGCTGCGCATCCAGACCTACGACACCGACGTGCTGGGCGCGGTCTTCCACGCCGTCGAGCACATGAGCTACCACACCGGCCAGGTCCTCTACCTGCTCAAGCAGTCATTGCCGGGAGGAGAGCAGGTGGAGCTCTACCCGCAGCACCGGCGGGAGTGAGGCGTCGGGAGGACTAGTCCCGGCGGCGTCGACACCGACTCGCGACGCGCCGCCGCTTGACCGTCACCTGATTCACGGCTAGTTTGCGCCCGGCGGCGTCGCCGCCACTCCAGGAGGGTCACGCGTGCGGTTTCGCTTCATTCCCCAGCAAGGACGGTTCTTCGAGGAGTTCAACACCATGGCCGGGCAGGTGCAGGAAGGCGCGCGCCTGCTGCGCGCCATGCTCTCCACGGCGGCGCCGGACCACCAGAAGGCCGAGGAGATCCGCGTCGCCGAGCACGGCTGCGACGAGCTCACCCACCAGATCATCCAGCAGCTCAACCGCACCTTCGTCACCCCCATCGACCGCGAGGACATCCACGCCCTCGCCCGCACCCTCGACGACGTCATGGACGCCATCGATGCCGCCGCCACCCTCTTCCCGCTCTACGAGATCGCCAAGGTCCGCTTCGGCGCCGCCGAGCTGGCGGCGGTGATCTCCCAGCAGGCCGACCAGCTACGCTTCGCCATCGAGGCGCTGGAGAAGCGCGAGGGCGTGCCGCAGCGCATCGTCGAGATCCATACCCTCGAGCACGAGGCCGACATCCTCCACCGCGAGGCGGTGCAGCAGCTCTTCCGCGATGAGCGCGACCCCATCGTCATCATCAAGTGGAAGGAGATCCTCGACCTGCTCGAGGCGGCCACTGACGCCGGTGAGGCGGTGGCGGACGTGCTCGAGGGGATCGTCCTCAAGCATAGCTGAGGACGGCCGAGGAGCTCGATGGGACTCACGGTCGTCATCGGCGTCATCGCCGTCGCCCTCGCCTTCGACTTCATCAACGGCTTCCACGACGCCGCCAACTCGATCGCCACGGTGGTGTCGACGCGCGTGCTGTCGCCGCTGCAGGCGGTGATCTGGGCCGCCTTCTTCAACTTCGTCGCCGCCTTCACCTTCGGCACCGCGGTGGCGAAGACCATCGGCAAGGGGATGATCGACCTTTCGGTGGTCACCAACGGAGTGATTCTGTCGGGGTTGCTGGGGGCGATCATCTGGGACCTGATGACCTGGTGGTGGGCGCTGCCGACGAGCTCCTCCCACGCCCTCATCGGCGGTTACGCGGGCGCCGCCATCGCCAAGGCGGGCTTCTCCGCCATCGTCCCCGCCGGCTGGACCAAGACGTTGACCTTCATCGTCCTGGCACCGCTGATGGGGTTGGTGCTCGGCCTGCTGCTGATGACCGTCCTCTATCTGCTGGTGCGGCGCTGGAGCCCGGCGCGCGTCAACCGCGTGTTCCGCCGGCTGCAGCTCGTCTCGGCGGCGCTCTACAGCCT
>DASYUP010000174.1:0-1874 GCA_036001185.1 Thermoanaerobaculia bacterium | reverse complement strand
CGGCGTCTACAAGTCGAGCGACGGCGGCAAGAGCTGGACGAACGTGGGGCTCAAGAGCTCCGAGCACATCGGCAAGATCGTCATCGACCCGCGCGACTCGAACGTCGTCTACGTCGCCGCCCAGGGGCCGCTGTGGAGCGCCGGCGGCGACCGCGGCCTCTACAAGACGACCGACGGCGGCAAGACCTGGAAGCAGGTGCTGGCGATCAGCGAGAACACCGGCGTCAGCGACGTGGTGCTCGACCCGCGCAACCCGGACGTGGTGCTGGCCGCGGCCTACCAGCGCCGCCGGCACGTCTGGGGGGTGATCGCCGGCGGCCCGGAGTCGGGCCTCCACCGCTCGACCGACGGCGGCGCCACCTGGACCAAGGTGACGAGCGGCCTGCCCACCGAGCAGCTCGGGCGCATCGGCCTCGCCACCGCCGCCTCGGCCCACGGCGTCATGTACTTGATCGCCGACGCCGCCAACAAGGCCGGCGGCTTCTTCCGCTCGACCGACGGCGGCGCCTCCTGGGAGAAGCGGAGCGACTACACGGCCGGCAGCCCGCAGTACTACCAGGAGATCTTCGTCGACCCGGCCGACGCCGACCGCGTCTACTCGATGGACACCCTGGCGCAGGTCACCGAGGACGGGGGCAAGACCTTCCACGGCGTGGGGGAGAAGTTCAAGCACGTCGACAACCACGCGCTGTGGATCGACCCCGGCCAGACCGACCACCTGCTGATGGGGTGCGACGGCGGCCTCTACGAGACCTTCGACCGCGGCGCCACCTGGGACTTCAAGGGGAACCTCCCGCTCGCCCAGTTCTACAAGCTGGCGGTGGACACCACGCGCCCGTTCTACTACGTCTACGGCGGCACCCAGGACAACAACACCCTGGGCGGTCCCTCGCGCACCGTCTCCTCCTCCGGCATCGCCAACGGCAACTGGTTCGTGACCGTGGGCGGCGACGGCTTCCAGCCGCGCGTCGACCCGACCGACCCCGACATCGTCTACTCCGAGTGGCAGTACGGGAACCTGGTGCGCTTCGACCGCAAGAGCGGCGAGCTGCTCGACATCAAGCCGATCGAGGAGCCGGGCGAGGAGCCGCTGCGCTTCAACTGGGACTCGCCGCTCATCGTCTCGCCGCACGCGCCGACCCGGCTCTACTTTGCGGCCAACAAGGTCTTCAAGAGCGAGGACCGCGGCAACTCGTGGACGCGGATCTCGCCCGACCTGACCCGCCACCTCGACCGCAGCAAGCTCAAGATCATGGGCAAGGTGTGGAGCGTCAACGCTGTGGCGCGCAACGCCTCGACCTCCTACTTCGGCAACGTCGTGGCGCTCTCCGAGTCGCCCAAGGTCGCGGGCCTGCTCTACGCCGGCACCGACGACGGGCTCGTCCAGGTGAGCGAGGACGGCGGCGCCCACTGGCGGAAGCAGGACCATTTCCCCGGCGTGCCGGAGATGACCTACGTGGCGCGCGTCGACGCCTCGCGGCACGACGCCGACACCGTCTACGCCGCCTTCGACAACCACAAGCAGGGGGACTTCAAGCCCTATCTCTTGAAGAGCAGCGACCGCGGCAAGACCTGGACCTCGATCGCCGGCGACCTGCCGGCGCGCGGCACGGTCTACTCCTTCGCCGAGGACACGGTGCAGCCGAACCTGCTCTTCGCCGGCACCGAGTTCGGCCTCTTCTTCAGCGCCGACGGCGGCAAGGGCTGGCTGCAGCTCAAGGGCGGCCTGCCGGTCATCGCGGTGCGCGACATCGCGGTGCAGGCGGAGGAGAACGACCTCGTCGTCGCCACCTTCGGCCGCGGCTTCTACGTCTTGGACGACATCACGCCGCTGCGGCAGGCGACGCCGGTCGTCGTCGAGCAGGAGGCGGCGC
>DASYUP010000173.1:0-6097 GCA_036001185.1 Thermoanaerobaculia bacterium | reverse complement strand
CCGCGATGCCGTACTTGAGCCGCATCAGCTCGGCGAGCATCTCGGCGCGGCGGATGACGGTGATGCCGGCGGCGCGGGCGGCGACCACCTCGGGGTTGTCGTCCTTGACCGCCGACGACTTGACCACCAGGTCGGCGCCGGTGACGTGGCCGGGGGCGTGGCCGATCCACACCTTGACCCCGAGGTCCTCGAGGCGGCGCGTCGCCTCGCTCGCCGCCTGGTCGCTGCCGGTGACCTCGAGCTGGTAGTCGAGCAGCACCTCGGCGATGCCGCTCATGCCGGCGCCGCCGATGCCGACGAAGTGGACGCGGTGCAGCCCGGCCATCTGCTGGAACATGGAGGTGCCGTTCACGCCGCCGCCCTCCGGCCCGCCGCGGCGGCGAGGCGGTCGACGATGGCGTCGGCGGCCCCGGGGCGGGCGAGGCGGCGCGCCGCTTCGGCCATCTGCTGCAGGAGGTCGCGGCGGGCGAGCAGCTCGGCGAGCGTCTCGGCGAGGCGCTCGGCGGTGGCGTCGGCGCCGAAGAGCAGCCGCGCCGCGCCGGCGCGGGCGAGCGCCGCCGCGTTGCCCTGCTGGTGGCCGGCGGCGATCGACAGCGGGATGAGCACCGCCGGACGGCCGGCAGCGCAGAGCTCGGCGAGGGTGATGGCGCCGGCGCGCGAGACCACCAGGTGGGCGGCGGCGAGCGCCGCCGGCACGTCGTCGATGAACGCCACCACCTCGACACGCTCGAAGGCGGTGGCGGCCCAGGCGGCGCGGGTGGCCTCTACGTGCGCGCCGCCGCACTGGTGGACGACGCACAGCGGCAGGCCGGCGGGCAGCCGCGCCACCGCCGCCGGCACCAGCTCGTTGAGCTGCCGCGCTCCCTGGCTGCCCCCCAGCACCAGCAGCCGCAGCTCGGCACCGGCCGGCAGCTGCGCCGGCACCGCGAAGAGCTCCTCGCGCACCGGCACGCCGGTGATCCAGGTGCGACAGCGCAGGCCGCCGCCGGTCTCGGCAAAGGCGACGCAGGCGCCGGTGGCGAAGCGCGACAGCAGCCGGTTGGCCGCCCCCGGCTCGGCGTTGGGCTCGAGCAGCACCACCGGCTTGCCGGCGAGCCGCGCGCCCAGCACCGGCGCCGCCGAGGCGTAGCCGCCGGTGCCCAGCACGGCGTCGGGCGCCAGCTGCCTGGCGAGGGCGCGCGCCTTCCACGTCGAGGCGACGAGGGTGAGGGCCGCCCGCGCCTTGTCGAGCAGGCCGCGGCCGAGCACCGGCTTTGCCGGCAGGGCGTGGAAGGGGATGCCGCGGGCGGGCACCAGCTTCGCCTCGAAGCCGTGCGGGCTGCCAACAAAGGTGGCGCGGCCACCGCGGCGCTGCAGCGCCGCGCCGACCGCCAGCGCCGGGAAGACGTGGCCGCCGCTGCCGCCGCCGGCGAGCATCACGTGCAGCCCGTCGACCGCCAGGCGGATGGGGGTGATCACTTCAGCCATGCTGCGAGACGTTGAGCACCAGCCCGCTGGCGATGAGGGCCATCACCAGCGCGCTGCCACCGTAAGTGAGGAACGGCATCGGTACTCCGGTCGAGGGGATGAGCGACACCACCACCGAGCAGTGCAGCAGCGCCTGCATCACCAGCAGGCCGGAGAGCCCCCAGGCGAGGTAGCGGCCGAAGGCGTCGGGGGCGCGATTGCCGGCCTGGGCGCCCTTCCAGGCAAACGTGGCGAAGAGCGCCAGCAGGCCGAGGGCGCCGACGAGGCCGAGCTCCTCACCGACGATCGAGAAGATGAAGTCGGTGTGCGGGTAAGGGAGGAAGTAGAGCTTCTGCGCGCCGTGGCCGAGGCCGCGGCCGAGCACACCGCCCGAGCCGACGGCGATGAGCGACTGCACGGCCTGGAAGCCGCTGCCCAGCGGGTCGCGCTCGGGATCGAGGAAGGTGAGCAGGCGGGCGCGGCGGTAGGGGGCGGCCCACACCGCGATGGCGACCAGCGGCAGCATGACCCCCACCGCCAGGCCGATGTAGCGCCACGACAGGCCGCCGAGGAAGAGCAGCAGGCAGGTCACGCCGGCCAGCACCAGCGCCGCCGACATGTGGGGCTCGAGCAGCACCAGCAGCGCCATCAGGCCGCCGGCGCCGAGCGCCGGCACCAGCAGCTCGGGGCCGTTGACCCGCTCGGGCTTGCGCTCGAGCTGGTAGGCGAGGAAGACGACCAGCGCGATCTTGGCGATCTCCGACGGCTGCACCGAGAGACCGCCGAAGAAGAGCCAGCGGTGGGTCTGGTTGAGCTGCGGCGCGAAGAGCACCGCTACCAGCAGGCCCAGCGAGCCGAGCAGCAGTCCGTAGACGAGCCACGGCTCGCGCAGCCGCCGGTAGTCGAGGTGCATGACGGCGACCATCAAGCCCACCCCGACGACCGCCGCCACGGCTTGCTTGACGAGGAAGGGGTTCCAGCCCGAGCCGCTCTCGCGGGCGATGGCGGCGCTCGCCGAATAGACCATCACCAGCCCGCAGCCGACGAGGACGAGGACGGTGGCGAAGAGCACCTTGTCGAAGGCGAGCTTCTTCGCCATCAGGCGGCCCCCCAGATGCCAGCCCGCGCACCAGTCCCTGGAAGACCTCGCCGCGATGGTGGTAGTTCTTGAACTGGTCGAAGCTGGCGCAGGCGGGCGACAGCAGCACCACCTCGCCGCGTGCGGCGGCGGCCGCCGCCTCGCGCACCGCCACCTCGAGCCGCTCGGAGCGGTGGCAGGGCACCACGCCCTCGAGCTCGCCGCGGAAGCGCTCGGCCTCTTCACCGATGAGATAGACGCGGCGCACCTTGCGCCCGATCAGCGCCAGCAGCTCGTCGCCCAGGCCGGTGCCCTTGCCGCGGCCGCCGAGGATGAGGTGGACGCTGCCGTCGGCGAAGCCCTCGAGGGCCCGCGCCGTGGCGCCGACGTTGGTGCCCTTGCTGTCGTCGAAGAAGCGCACGCCGGCGACCTCGCCCACCGGCTCGGTACGGTGCGGCAGCCCGACGAAGGTGCGCAGGCCCGCCGCCAGCGAGTGAGCGGGCGCGCCGGCGGCGAGCGCCAGCAGCGCCGCCGCCATGGCGTTCTCCAGGTGGTGCGGTCCCGGCAGCGGCACGTCGCCGACGCGGAACAGCTCGCGACGCACGCCGCCCACCTCCACCACCGACTCCCCCTCGAGGGCGCAGCCGTCGCCCACCACGCCGTGCCGCGTGAAAATGCGCTTGCGCGACGGCACCGCGAGCGACGCCACCGCCGGGTCGTCGGCGTTGAGCACCGCCACGTCGCGCTCGTCCTGGCGCAGGAAGATGCGCCGCTTGGCCGCCGCATAGCTCGCCATGTCGGGGTAACGGTCGAGGTGGTCGGGCGACAGGTTGAGCAGCGCCGCGGCGTGGGGGCGGAAGGTGTCGGTGGCCTCGAGCTGGAAGCTCGACAGCTCGACGACGAAGGTGCGCCCGGGAGGGCCGTCGGCCACCGCGGTCAGCGGCAGGCCGATGTTGCCGCACACCTCGATGGCCACGCCGGCGTGGCGCAGCAGGTGGCCGGTCATCGCCGTCGTCGTGCTCTTGCCGTTGCTGCCGGTGATCCCCACCACCGGCCCTTGCAAGAAGGGGAAGGCGAGCTCGACTTCGGCGATCACCGGCACACCGCGGTGGCGCGCCGTGACCAGCAGCGGCCGATCGCCGGGCACCCCCGGCGAGAGCACCACGCCGTCGAGCTCGACCGGCAGCGCCGCCGCCTCGCCGCCCGGCAGCAGCTGGAAGCCGTCGTCGGCGAGCAGCTCGCTGAGGTCGAGCTGCTCGGCCGGCCGCGCGTCCACCCCCACCACGACGACACCGCGCCGGCGCAGGAAGCGCGCCGCCGCGGTGCCCGAGAGGCCGAGCCCGTAGACGAGCACGCGCCGCCAGGGGCGGGAGGACCAGGGAACGTCCATCAGAGGGTCGCTCTCATCTCAGCTTCAAGGTCGACAGGCTCACCAGCGCGAACAGCAACGCGACGATCCAGAAGCGCACGATGATCTTCGGCTCCGCCCAGCCGACCAGCTCGAAGTGGTGGTGCAGCGGCGACATGCGCAGCACGCGCTTGCCGGTGAGCTTGAAGGAGGCGACCTGGACGATCACCGACAGCGCCTCGAGCACGAAGAGGCCGCCCACCAGCACCAGCAGCAACTCCTGCTTACAGAGCACGGCGACGGTGCCGATGGCGCCGCCCAGTGCCAGCGAGCCGACGTCGCCCATGAACATCTCCGCCGGGTGGGCGTTGAACCAGAGGAAGCCGAGGCTGGCGCCGGCGAGGGCGGTGCAGAACACCGTCACCTCGGCGGCCGGCGGCACGAAGGCGATGTTGAGGTAGGCCGCCGCCTTGGCGTTGCCAGCGACGTAGGTGAAGACGGCGTAGGTGGCGGCGGCGATCATGGTGGCGCCGATGGCGAGGCCGTCGAGGCCGTCGGTGAGGTTCACCGCATTGCTCGCCCCCACCAGCACCAGCAGCACCACCAACAGGTAACCCCAGCCGAGGTAGGGGGTGAAGTGCTTGAAGAAGGGGAAGGTGAGGATCGCCTGGTTGCCGGGGGTGGGGAGGGCCGAGTGCTCGGCGGGATGCGCGCCGAGCAGCAGGATCGCCACCCCGGCGAGGGTGGCGACGACGATCTGCCCCAGCAGCTTGGCCCGCGCCGTCAGCCCGAGGTTCCTGCCGCGCCTGACCTTGCGGTAGTCGTCGAGGAAGCCGACGGCGCCGAAGCCGAGAGTCACCAGCAGGCAGATCCAGACGTAGGGGTTGTCCAGCCGCGCCCACAGCAGGGTGGGCACGACGGTGGAGAAGAGGATGAGCAGGCCACCCATGGTCGGCGTCCCCGCCTTCACCTGGTGCGCCTTGGGGCCCAGCTCGCGGATGTTCTGCCCCACCGAGAGGCGCCGCAGGGCGCGCACGAAGGCCGGGCCGAGCAGCAGCGACAGCAGCATGGCGGTGAGCACCGCGCCGGCCGAGCGGAAGGTGATGTAGCGGAAGACGTTGAACACCGCCCAGCGGCCGGCGAGCGGAAAGAGGAGGTGGTAGAGCATCAGCCTGGGCTCTCCATCACCCGACGCTCCCCTCGTCGGCCGCCGCCTGCAGCTCCCCGACCACCTTCTCGAGGTGGATGCCGCGCGAGCCCTTGACCAGCACGACGTCGCCGGCGGCGAGCTGCGCGGGCGCCCACGCGGCCGCCTCGTCGGCGCCGGCGAACCACTCGGTGGCGGCGCCCGCCGCCGCCGCGCCGGCCACCAGGTGCTGGGCCAGCTCGCCGACACCGACCACCGGGGAGAAGCCCAGCCGCGCCGCCGCCTCCCCCTCCGCGCGGTGGAAGGCCGGTGCCTCGGGGCCGAGCTCCAGCATGTCGCCGAGCACCGCCCAGTGCCGCCGGCCGGGCAGCGCGCGGGCGCTCTCCAGCGCCTTGCGCAACGCCACCGGGTTGGAGTTGTAGCTGTCGTCGACCAGCGTGGCGCCGAGCGGGAGCGCCGTCACCGCGCCGCGACCGCCCACGGGCGCCGCCGCGGTGGCGGCCTCCACCAGCGCCCCAAGCTCCACGCCGAGAGCGTGGGCGGTGGCGGCGGCGGCGAGGAAGTTCTCGGCGTTGTAGATGCCGTGCAGCGGCAGTTCGATGCGCGCCTCGCCCTCCGGCGTCACCAGCAGGAAGCGGGTGCCGCCGGTCGGCCGCGCCGCCACGTTCGCCAGACGGTACTGGGAGTCGCCGCCGTACCAGACGAGGCGCCGGCTCGGCCCACTCGCCGTCCAGCGCTCGCCGATCCAGCGCACCCACGGATCGTCGGCGTTGGCCACCACCAGGCCGTCATCGGCGAGGCCGTCGAGCAGCTCCGCCTTGGCGGCGGCGATCGCCTCCAGGCTGCCCAGCCCCTCGAGGTGCACCGGCCGCACGTTGGTGAACAGCGCCACGTCGGGGCGCGCGAGAAGGCTGATCTCGGCGAGCTCGCCGGGCAGCGACATGCCCATCTCCGCCACCAGCCACTCGGTGCCCGGCGGCGTGGCCAGCAGCGTCAGCGGAAAGCCAAGCAGGTTGTTGAGATTGCCCAGGCTCTTGGCGACCTTGAAGCGCTGCTCGAGGCAGAGCGCCAGCAGCTC
>DASYUP010000172.1:0-5841 GCA_036001185.1 Thermoanaerobaculia bacterium | reverse complement strand
GTACTTGTAGGCCTTGAGGTAGGTCTCCTGGACGAGATCCTCGGCGTCCTGGGGGTTGCGGGCCATACGGTAGGCCGCGTTGTAGAGGGGATCGAGGTAGGGCATGGCTGCCGCCTCGAAGTCCCACCCCCGCTGGTGGAGGTCCTCTTTCTTGCTCATCCGATTCATCGGTGGCTCCCTCGCCTCATGTTATACGCATGAGATGTGCCACCGGTTGATGCGGTGACGGCGGCCGAGCGAAGTGCTTGCAAACTAAAGGCCTGGTGATCGCGTTGACGGGCGCATGGCCGGCCCATCCCAGAGCGCCAAAACGGCGGCGGCGTCCCCCCTCGGAGACGCCGCCAGGGTGGTCGCGCCGCCGTCGTGCGCGACCGGTCAGGGTGGCGAGGCTAGAACAGGTCGGCGCCGCGCATGGCGATGAGCAGCGCGTAGAGAACCAGCGACTCGATGAGGGCGAGGCCGAGGATCAGCGCAAAGCGGACGTTGGGAGCCGCTCCCGGGTTGCGCGCCATCGCCGAACAGGCGGCGGACACCGCCTTGCCCTGGCCGAGGGCCCCACCGGCCGCCGCCACGCCAATGGCGAACGCGGCGCCGAGGATGCCGAGATTGACCGTGCCACCACCGGTAGCCGCGGGTGCCGCCGCGGCGTTGTCCTGCGCCATCGCCGGCAACGCCAGCACAGCGAGCAGCAGTATCCCGATCACGAACACTCGTCTAGAAACCATACAACCGCTCCTCTGAGTAACACGGTGCCGCCGCCGGCGGGCTGACGGGGTGCGAAGGGGGGGTTAGTGCTCCTCCGCCTCCGCGCCGGCGATGTACACCGTCGTTAGCATGATGAAGATGAAGGTCTGGATCACCGCCGCGAAGAGCCCCAGGGCCATGATCGGCAACGGCAGCAGCAGTGGCACCAGCTTGTTGAACACGCCCGAGACCATGTGCTCGCCGGTCATGTTGCCGAACAGACGAAGGCCGAGCGAGAGCCAGCGGGCGGCGTGCGAGATCAGCTCGATGACGAAGAACAGCGGCGCCAGCCACCAGATGGGACCCAGGAAGTGCTTGATGTAGCCGAAGCCGTGTTTGCGGATGCCGATGGCGTTGTAGAGCACGAACGAGATCCCGGCGAGGCCGAAGGTGACGTTGACGTTCGAGGTCGGCGGGGTGAAGAAGAAGAACATCCCCATCACGTTGGACAGGAAGATGAACAGCGTGAAGGCGCCGATGAGAGCGAGATAGCGGTCGCCCGCCCCGTGCCCTACCTGGGCCTCGATCATGCCGCGCAGGCCGCCCACCAGCTGCTCGAGGAAGACCTGGAAGGCGTTCGGTTTCTCCTCGCGCAGGCTGAGGCCCACGGGGATGAAGATGGCGAGCAGCAGGGTGACCACGAACAGGCACATGACGATGTGGTCGGGGACCTCGACGTGCCCGCCCAGCCGGTGCCAGAGGGCGTTGACGGGTCCGTAGAGGATCGAGTGGTGCTCGGGCATCGGCGCTACCTCTGGCGACGGATCGTAAGGAGCTGGAAGGCCGCCTCGCAGAGGAGGGCCAGCGGCATCGCCAACAGGCCCAGCAGGAGGGCTAGGAGGTCGCGGGTGCCAACGACCAGGAGGATGACGAGGACGGCCAGCAGGAGGAGCCGCAGGGGGTACCGCCAACCGAGCGACGCGGACTCTTCCACCTCGTCCGTCTCGTCCGCCCGAAGCCGGCCCACCACCCTCTCCAGACTGCGGAGCGCGACGATACTGACGGCTGCAGCCGCTGTCAAGGCAACGCCCCGATGCCAGCCGGCCAGCAGCGCGAAGGCCCCGCCAGCCGCCACGGCGTAGGCCGCGCCGACCGCCTCGAGCCGCCGCAGGACGTCGCCGCTGGCGACCTCGCCGGGATCGCTCGCCTGCCCGGGCTCACCGGCGGCAGTCATCTGCGGGCGAGAAAAGCATACAGCTGCCAGAAACCGGCGGCGGCGCCCACCACGGCGCCCAGCAGCCCACCCACCATCGAAGATCCCAGGCGCTCCCCCAGCCAGCGGCCGGCGACCAGCCCGACCACCACGGCGGCGGGGAAGAGGAAAGAGAGCGCCAGCACCTGTAGCGCCCCTCGCGCGCTCCCCGGGTCGTCGTCGGCCACCAGTGGATCCTATCGCCCGCGGGGAGGATGTCCTAAAGAATTCGTTGACAACTGGAACGCCGTACCCTAATCTCCTCCTAAGACAATAGGAGAAGGCCCCATGGCGCGCCCATCGACGGCTCCGCTGACACCCCTCGAGCTCGAGATCATGAAGGTGCTCTGGGACACCGGGCCGGCGAGCGTGCAGGTCGTCCAGGAGCGCCTGCGCCCCCGCCGGCCGCTCGCCTACAACAGCGTGCAGACGATGCTCAACGTGCTGCACCGGAAGGGCAAGGTGCGCCGCGCCCTGGAGGGCCGCGCCTACCACTACGCCCCGCTGGTCAGCCGGCCGCAGACAGCCCGCCAGGCGGTCGCCGACCTCGTGCATCGGATGTTCGACGGCTCGGCGGAAGATCTGGTGATGAGCCTGGTGGCCGCGCGCCAGCTCACCGCCGAGAAGCTCGCCGAGCTCTCACGCCTGCTCGACGAGGGGGGGAGGAACGACGATGCGCGGTGACCTGGCGCCGGCCTATCTGCTCAATGCCCTCTGGCAGCTCCCGCTGCTCCTGGTTGTCGGCGTCGCCGGCGAACGGGTCCTCGCCCGCGCTCCGGCGGCATGGCGCCACGCGGTGTGGCTCGTCGTCGTCGCCGCCGGATCGCTGTTGCCGGCGCTCGGCACCATCGGTGCAGGGCTCGTCGTGGCTCCCGTCGCGATGCTGGCGGGCGGCCGGGGTGCGACGGCGCCGCCCGACCCCCGATGGCTCGCGGAGTGGCTCGCGGCTGGCCACGACACCTCGCGTCCTTCGCTGGCCGCCGCTGTTCTGCTGCTGTGGGTCGCCCTCGTGCTATATCGCGTCGGCCGGCTCGGCGGCGCCTTCGTTGCCGCCCGCCGGCTGGTGAAGCGTTCGTGGCCGCTGCCAGCCGCCGAGGAAGAGCGCTTGCGTCAGCTCGTCGCCGGACGCGAGGCCGACCTGCCGCTTCGCCACGCGGAGATCCGCATAGTCGTCGCACCGGGCGCTCCCGCAACCGTCGGCGTGTGGAGGCGGATCGTACTGCTGCCGGAAGGCTTCCTCACCAGCGCGCCGGCGGACGATGCCTGGGCCGCGCTGGCCCACGAGCTCGCGCACGCGCAGCGGCACGACTATGCGCTCAACCTGCTGTGCGAGCTTCTCCTGCTGCCGGTCTCGTTCCACCCCGCAACCGCGGCCATTCGCCGGCGCGTCGCGGTTGCTCGCGAGGTCGCCTGCGACGAGGCCGCGGTCGCCGTGCTCGGCCGGCGCTGCTATGCGCGCTCTCTTCTGGCGCTCGCTGCCTCCGCTGCCGGCCTGAACCGACCCACTCACGCGCTGAGCGTCAGCGACGACCCGCGAAGCCTGGAGGTGCGCATGAAGCAGATCCTCGACTCCCGTCCGCGGCTGCGGCGCGGCCCCGCCGGCGCTTCGCTGGCCGCGGCGGCGCTGCTGCTCGCCGCCGCCGGCACGCTGGCGACGCTCTTCGCGGTCCGCGCCGAGGCGCCGCCCAGCGACGATGGCGCTGCTGCTGCCGGCAGCCTTGCCGCCTTTGTCGGCACCTGGCGTGGCGACTGGCCCGCCGATCCCAAGGATGGCGACAGCCAGCGGCGGCCTGCGCTCGAGCTGCACGTCGCTCCAAGCGGCGCCATTCACGAGTTCTGGTGGCGCTACGAGAAGGCCCAAGGCGGAACGATCGAGGCGACCAAGGTCGGCAGTCCCGTAACCGCCTATCGCGTCGAGGGCCAGACGCTGCATCTGACGCAGCACGTCGACACCTTCACCTTCCGCAACCAGCCACCGGCGCTGGCGGTGATCGAGGAGTCGCTGACGCTGCAGGGGTCCGAAGTCGCCCTGTTCCGCGTGCTCTCGAATTCCTACTTCGAGGCCCGAGCGCAGCGCCGAGAAGCGGTGCCGCCACCACCGCCGCCAATCCTCATGAAGCGCAGCGGCTGACCGCTCGCCGGCCGCTCGGCTGAGCTCACAGTGAGAACGCTTCGGGATACCCCTCGGACGAAGTGGCTGGCGCCACGGTGCCCGCCGGCCACGCCGCGACCGTGACCCAGGCGTGCGCCCGGTGGCGATCGCTCGCGCCGTCGCGGCGGACGCCGAGGTGTAGGGCTGGTTTGAGCTCGCAGCGCGACCAGAGGTCGAGCAGCAGCAGCGAGCGTTTGAGGCAGGCGCCGTAGTGCCAGGGGGGAAGCAGCGGCAGAACGCGATCGAGAGTGGCGAGCAGCCACTCTGGCCTGCGCAACGCGCGCACGGCGAAGGGGGGCGTCTCGCGCAGCCGGGCGACGAGATCCTCGAGGGTCAGTTGCCGTTCGAGCCACGCGCAGCGCAGCGCCGCGCGCACGACGGCTGGCATTGCGAGCAGGGCAAAGCCCACCTTGGCGCGACCGCGCGACACTCAGCGGCTCCCGGCGGCGCACGCCTCGTCGGTCACCCACTCACTGTCGCTCGCGTCAATCGGCGCGGAAGGGGCGTGCCCGAACACGCCACCGACTGTACCAATGCGCCCGGCTGCAGCCTGCGAGAATGGGGTATGCCCGACCGACACCACCTGACGCCCGCCCTGCTGGCGCTGCTCCTGCACGCCTGCGCCGGCGTCACCGCCACGCCGGCGGCCACCCCCCAGGTCAACTCACCGGCGCCGGGCGGCGCCACTCCCGTCATCCCCTCGGTTCTCCTCGGCGAGCCCTTCCGGCTCGCCTACGACCGCTTGGTGCGCGTCGCCGATACGGGCGTGAGCCTGCGCTTCGCCGAGCTGCTGGAGGACAGCCGCTGCCCGCCGGGGGTGCAGTGCATCCAGGCCGGCCACCTGCGGGTCCGCCTCGAGCTGTCGCCGCCCACCGGGGCGGTGGAGTCGCTCGAGCTCTCCACCGACGCTGATCGCAACCGCGGCTCCGCCGCCGGCCTCACCCTCGAGCTGCAAGATGCCGAGCCGGCACCGGCGATCGTCAAGCGGGCGCAACGACCCGACCACTACACGTTGACGCTGGTGGCCACCCGCGGGGGCGGCTGATCGGCCTAGGGCGGCGCCGCCACGCAGGCGCCCTGCCGACAGATTGCCGTCGATGGCCGTGGGCACATGGGTGCCACGCAGCGCGGCCCTATGGTCGCCGCGCACAGGCGCAGCCAGATCTGCTCGTTGGCAGCGGCGCTCGCCGCGTTGCGCGGCACCGGGCAGGGTGGGCAGTAGCAGCGATCGGCGTCGAGCACCCAGCGCCCGAAGGAGGTCATCGCACAGTCAGCGTCGCTCGTGCAGGCGAGCTCCGCGGGCACCGGCACGGGGGTCGGGCTCGGCGCCGCGACGGCCACCGGGGCCGCCTGGGCGGGCGCCCGCGAGGGCGCTTCGTGGGCGGGACGCCGGCCGGCGCAGGCGACGACGGCTGCCAGCGCGGCGAGCAGCAGGGCCGTCATCACCATCGGCGACCGGAAACCGCGCATCGGCGGTCACTCTAGCAGCGCCGGCCCGGCCCGCGTCGCTAGAATCGCCAGCCACGATGACGTCCGAGACCTCGAGCATGCGGGCGCGCATGGAGCAGATGGTGCGGCAGGCACAGGCGACGATCTGCGCCGCCCTCGGGCCGCTCGACGAGGTCCCGTTCCAGGAGGACTCCTGGCAGCATCCGGAGGGCGGCGGCGGCGTCTCGCGGGTGCTGCAGGAAGGCAGCGTCTTCGACAAGGCCGGGGTCAACGTCGCCGCCGTCGACGGCACGCTGCACGAGGA
>DASYUP010000171.1:0-5367 GCA_036001185.1 Thermoanaerobaculia bacterium | reverse complement strand
GCAGGTGCGGGTGCAGGGGGTGTTCGTCGGCTCGCGGGAGACCTTCGAGGACCTCGACCGCGCCCTGGCGCTGCACCAGGTGCGGCCGGTGATCGACCACATCTTTCCCTTCGCCGAGGTGCCCGGGGCCTTCGACCACCTGGCCGCCGGCGCGCACTTCGGCAAGGTCTGCGTGGCGATCGACTGAGGGCGCCGGCAGGCGACCGGTGCGCGCCTAGGCCGAGACCGCCGCACGCAGCTCGGTGGCGGCGCTGGCGAAGCGCCGCACCACCTCGCCGGCGGGCTCCACGGCGTCGATGCCGCCGACGCTCTTGCCAGCCTGGAAGTAGTCGCGGTAGGAGATCCCCTGCAGCGAGGCGCGCTTGAGCTGCCACACCGCCTTCGCCGAGTAGTAGGTGCGCACCCAGCGCTTGCTGCGGCGACCGCGCAGCAGCAGGCGGGCGACCGGGCCGGCGCGCAGGCCGATGCGCTCGACGTAGCGCGTCCTGATGACGGCGCAGGGGACGCCGGAGAGCTTGTCGGTGAGCACGATGTCGTCGGGGGTGGCGGCGAGGATGGCGCGCTTGTAGTCGTCGTGCACCCGGCACTCGGTAGTGGCGATGAAGCGGGTGCCGAGCTGCACGCCGGCGTAGCCCATGGCCAGCCGCGCGGCGAAGTTGCTCTCGTCGCCGACGCCGCCGGCGCACAGCAGCGGCACGCCGAGGTCGGCGAGCTCGGCGTGCAGCTCCGCCGGGCCGCGGCGGCCGGCGTGGCCTCCGGCCTCGCGGTTGACGCAGACCAGGCCGTCGACGCCCTGCGCCAGGGCCTTCTCGGCCCAGCGGCGGTCGGTGACGTCGTGGTAGACGATGCCGCCCATAGCGTGAACGCGATCGACCACCCAGCGCGGGTTGCCGAGGGCGGTGATGAAGAAACGAACGCCCTCCTCGAGGGCGACGTCGACCCAGCGCCGCATGCGCTGCTCGTAGGCCTGCGCCGTCTTCTCCACCAGCGCGTTCATGCCGATGGGGCGGTCGGTGAGCGAGCGGATGAGCCGCAGCCCGGCGCGGAAGTCGTGGCCGAAGACGTAGACCATGGAGATCGGCTGCACGACGCCGATGCCGCCGGCCGCCGAGACCGCCGCCACCAGCTCGGGGTTGGAGCAGGGATACATGGCGCCGCAGACCAGCGGCACCTCGATGCCGACCTGGCGGGTGAAGGCGGTGGCGAGCGGCCCTTCGCCGGGGCCGCCGCTCACCGCGGCCCCACCAGCCAGCGGGCGGTGGCCCGCGCCACCTCGTCGCCCGCCACGTCGCGAACCACCGCCTCGAGGTGGTACTCGCGCCGCTCGTTGGAGGCCGGCGGGCTGGTCGTGCACTCGGCCTCCAGCGCTCCGCGCGCCTTCTTCTTGTACTCGATGGCGAGGTTGGTGATGATGGCGCGGGCGTCGTCCGGCATGCCCGCCAGCATCGCCAGGCCGCTGGTCACCTCGGCGAGGTTCATCATGGCGATGGCATGCACCGACCGCAGGTGGTTGCGCAGCCGCCGGCGGTCGCGCATGCGCACGCGGGCGTAGCCGGCCCGCAGCTCCTGCACCCGCGGCGAGATGCTGCTGGTGTAGGGCGCCATGCGGCCGACGCCGAAGCTGAACAGGGTCTTGCCGCCCGGCAGCGCGCTCCAGCGCTGCCAGCGACGCAGCATGTCGTTGGCTTCGCTCATCCCCGGCCCTCCGCGGTGGGGCCCATTCTGCCCCCTTCGCCGCACCGCGGCAAGGCGCCACCCGCCGCTTCAGCGGTGGAAGCTGGCCGAGAAGGCGAACACCTGGTCGCGCGCCTGGTACGACGAGGTGACCGTGGGGGCGAGGGCCTCCTGGCCGGCGGCGTGCCGCCGGCTGTATTGATAGTAGGAGTAGCCGAGGTCGAAGACGACGCGGTTGATGCGATAGGTCATGCCCAGGCCGTAGACGATGGCGTCACTGCGGGGAAAGCCCGGCTCGACGGTGGAGTCGGGCACCGGCGAGGGCTCCCAGGCGACCCCCGCGGCCACCCCCCAGTGCTCGCCGAGGTCGAAGTCAGACCCCAGGCGGGTGCTGAGCGTGTCCTTCCACTGGCGCGGCCGCACCTCGGTCGCCGGCGGCGGCTCGCTGGCCTGGCTGAGGAACGGGTCGGCGCTGTACGCCACGGTGGTGGCGTCGACCGTCGACCACTCGGCCCAGGCGAGATCGAGCTCCAGGCGCCAGGCAGGGGAGAACGCCAGCCACATCCCCGAGCGCAGCTCACGGGGCAGCTCGAAGCTCTGGCGGGTGCTGCTGTGTCGCAAGCGGGAGTCGAGGTTGGAACGAACCAGCGGATCGTTGGGGACGTCACGGGCAAAGTAGCTCACCTTGCCGTTGCCCTTCACCTTGCCGCCGCTGTCGAGCACCAGCCCCCACCCCCACGACTCGGCGCCGTAGTGCAGGCCGAGGTCGAGCGCGTAACCGTCGACGTCGGCCGAGGCCTGCCGCTCGACCTCGACGTGAAAGGTGTCGAGCCCCTGTGGCCCGGCCGCTCCCTGCAGGACGGCGTTGTTTCCCTCCTCGACAGTGCCGGTGTAGTAGCGCAGGCCGCCGCCGATGCTCCAGCGCTCGCCCATCTGATAGGCCACCACCGGGTGCACCGACCACAGCGTCAGCTCCTGCAGGGTGGTGCGAAAGCGCGCCGGGAAGAGCTTGGGACCCCACTCGGTGCGGTACCAGGCGCGATGATCGATGCCGATACCGAAGGCCACCGGGTAGTAGTCCGCCGGCAGGTGCCAGGTGGCGTAGAGGGTCGGCGACTCGGTGATCAGGTGATCGGCCTCGAAGCCGCCCGTGCGGCTGCCGTATTTGTCGATCGGCGCCGTGTAGTCGAAGCCGAGCTGGTAGTGGGCGCCGTCGAGGCGGGCAATGGCGGCCGGGTTGTAGTCGACGGTCACCGCGTCGGTGGCACGGGCGACGAAGGCGCCCACCTCGGCGGTCGGCCGGCCGCCGTGCTGGAAGATGAGCGGCTCGCCGGCGTGCGCCGCGGTGCTCGAGGCGATGGCGAGAGCAAGGGCGAGCGGCAGGCCCTGTCGCATGGGAACCTCCGGGGATGAGAGAAGGCCGGCCCCCGTGGACCGGCCTTCAGCTCGATCTCATCGAGCGGCTCCCGACGCCTTCGCCGGGAGCCTGGGCTGACTACGGCTGGATGCGGAGGACGACCACCGCGCGGCGGTTCTGACGCCGCCCCTCGGCGGTGCTGTTGTCCGCCACCGGCTCGGCCGAGCCGCGACCCTCGGTGGTGATCCGGCTGGGGTCGATGCCGTGCCGCTGCACGAGGTACTGCTTGACCGCCTCGGCTCGCTGCTCGGAGAGCTTCTGGTTGGCCGCGTCGGTCCCGCTATTGTCGCTGTAGCCGATGACCTGAGCCGTCATCGTCGGGTCCTGCTTGAGCCGCAGACCCACCTCGTCGAGCCGCGCCTTGGCGATGTTGTTGAGGCGCGCGCCGGTGTCGAACGGGATGGTGACCCGCTCTTCCTGCGGCGGCGGAGGCGGCGGAGGCGGCGGAGGCGGAGTCGGAGGAGGAGGAGGCGGCGGCGGCGGAGGCGGCGGCACCGGCGTCGGCGGCGGCGGGGCCTCCTCGTGCATCGCGTGGGGCAGGTAGGTGAGGCCGATGAGGCCGCCGACCGGGCAGTAGTCGCTGATGTTGTTGAACTGCATCAGGTCGGTGCGCACCGCGAAGTTGAACGACCACGGCCCGCCGCCGAGGTTGACGCGACCGCCGGTGGTGAAGTCGACGCTGTCCTGCAGATCCCCACTGACCAGCGGCAGGCCGAGGGACGAGGTCCGGAAGTCGGGCGACACGAACTTGTCGCCGCCGCTCTGGAAGGTCCCCACCACCTCGTTGATCCAGTGGAAGCTGTCGCTGATGTGGATGACGTAGCCGAGCCCGACGTCGAAGTGGTCGGGGATGTCGAAGTTGCCCCGGCCCTTGCCGCTCTTGGTGTAGCCGGCGTCGAAGAACCAGCTCGGGTTGTTCCACGCGAAGGCGGCGCCGAAGCTGGCGTCCTTCGAGGTGAACGGCACCTTGTCGTCGCCGGTGGCCGGGCTGACGAAGAGGTTGATTCCGGCGCCGCCCTCGTCGCCGGTCATGAACGCCCACTTGGCGTTGACCCTGGCGTTGCCGACGCCGCTGTTGTCGAAGTCCGAGAAGCCGGCGAACGGCCCGTGGCCGTTGTAGTCGTCGTAGGGGACCGAGATGCTGAGCTCGAAGTTGTCGGTGATGCCGTAGCCGAAGCTGGCGCTCAGGCGGCTCCAGTCGAAGTTGAGGTCGTCCTTGGCGCGGACGCCCCCGAAGTCGATGACGCGATCCCAGTTGTTGAAGTACAGACCGAAGGTCCACGCGCCCCCCGGGGCGTTCTGCCCGCTGGGGATCGTGAAGAGCCCGGTCTCACCGGTAGCGGTCGGGGCGATCTGCCCCCCCTGCGCGAGCAGGGGCGCGGCCGACAGGGCCAGCGCCGCCACCCAGGCTCCGAATCTCCTCTTCACCATGATTCTCTCCCTCCCATCCGGCTGGGTTTCGAGGCGTTTCAGAAGCATTGTTTATCTTACAACGGCACCCGCTGGACGGGTACCGCCCGGCGCCTGGTTCGTTGGCTCGAGTCGCTTACTCCCGCTCCGCTCACTTCCAGATCGTCGTCGTCTGGGTGGTGGTATGGCTGACCTTTCCCCCGCCGCAGCCGTAGCAAGTTCCGCGCCGGGGCCTCCTGGAGCGCCGTGTCCGGAGGCTCAAGAGACACCGACGAAAGGAGTTATGACGGCGAGCCATGGGTGTCGCGCGGCGCACCACCGCGGCCGCCCGGCGACAGCCTGAAAAAACTACACGCGCGGCTCACTGTCGGTCGCGGGTAGGATCCCGCCGACACCCCCCCTCAGGAAGTGGCCTCCGCAGATGCAGCGCCCTGGCTCGCCAGGACGGTCAGGCGATCGAGCTCCGCCTGCAGCTCGCGGCGCTGCTGCTCGCGCGCCTGCTCGTCGACGCCGCGCGGCAACACCCGTTCCTCGCCCACCACCACGCGCAGGCGGGCGAACGGCTTGGGGATGATCATCCGGTCCCACGAGCGCAGCCGCCAGCAACGGTCGGCGCCGAGGGCGAGCGGCAGCACCGGGGCGGCGGAGAGCTCCCCCAGCGCCACCACCCCCGGCTTGCACTCTCCCGCCGGGCCGCGCGGGCCGTCGGGGATGACCAGCACCGTGCTGCCGCCGCCGAGCACCCGCACCAGCTGGCGCAGCGCCGGCCCACCGCCGCGGGAGGTCGAGCCGCGCACTACCTTGGCCTGCAACAGGCGCGCGACCTCGGTACCCAGCGTGCCGTCGCGTGAACGGCTGATCAGCAC
>DASYUP010000170.1:0-3457 GCA_036001185.1 Thermoanaerobaculia bacterium | reverse complement strand
GGGCCCTCGCGATGACACGAGCCCTGCGGGCCCTCGCGATGACACGAGCCCTGCGGGCCCTCGCGATGACGCATAGGAACCATGCGCGCCTACCTCCCCGCCTACGAGCTCGTGACGCCGCCCAACCTCGGCGAGGCTCTCGCCCTCCTCGCCAGCGGTGACTGGCGGCCCTTCGCCGGTGGCACCGACCTGATGGTGCTCGCCGAGGCGGGGAAGCTGCCGCACCGCCGCTGGGTGAGCCTCTGGGGGCTGCCGGAGCTGCGCGGCATCACGGCGACCGAGGAGAAGGTCAGCCTCGGTGCGCTCACCACCTACACCGAGGTGCGGCGCAGCGAGCTGCTGCGGCGCGAGTTCCCGCTGCTCGGCCAGGCCGCCGCCGAGACCGGTGGGGTCGCCATCCAGAGCCGCGGCACCCTCGGCGGCAACATCGCCAACGCCTCTCCGGCCGCCGACTCGCCGCCGGCGCTGCTGGTCTACGACGCCGAGCTCGAGCTGGTGTCGGCGCGCGGCAGCCGGCGGGTGCCCTACGCCGGCTTCCACCGCGGCTACCGGCAGATGGACCTTGCCAAGGACGAGCTCATCCGCGCCATCCACCTGCCGCGCCGCGCCTGGGAGACGGTCTGGCGCGATGCCTACCGCAAGGTCGGCACCCGCCGCGCCCAGGCGATCTCCAAGGTCTGCTTCGCCGCCGCCCTGCGCCGCGACGGCGAGCGGGTGGCCGAGGTGCGCCTTGCGTTCGGCAGCGTGGCGCCGGTGCCGCTGCGCTGCGCGCGCACCGAGACTGTGCTGCGCGGCCAGCGCCTGACCGCCGAGCTGGTGCGGGCGGCGCTGGCCGAGCTCGCCCGCGAGATCGCTCCCATCGACGACTTCCGCTCCACCGCCGGCTACCGCCTGCGGGTGGGGCAGAATCTGCTCGCCGACTTCCTCGCCCCGTGAGCGCGCTGGTCGTGCGCGGCCGCCGCGTCGTCACTCCCGAGGGGGTGCGGCCGGCCAGCGTGCACGTCGCCGGCGGCGTCATCGTCGCGGTGGCCGCCTACGACGACGCCGGGCCCTCCGGCGCACCGCGGCTCGAGGCCGGAGAGCTGCTGGTGATGCCCGGCCTTCTCGACACCCACGTGCACGTCGACGAGCCGGGGCGCACCGAGTGGGAGGGCTTCCGCACCGCCACCCGCGCCGCCGCCGCCGGCGGCGTCACTACCCTCGTCGACATGCCGCTCAACAGCATCCCGGCGACCACCAGCGTCGCCGCGTTCCAAGTCAAGCTGGCGGCGGCCGCCGGCCAGCTCGCCGTCGACGTCGGCTTCTGGGGCGGCGTGGTGCCCGGCAACGCCGGCGAGCTGCGCGGGCTCGCCGAGGCGGGCGTGTTCGGCTACAAGTGCTTCCTGGTGCCGTCGGGAGTCGCCGAGTTCGCCGCCGTGACGGAGGCGGATCTGCGGATGGCCGCGCCGCTGCTCGCCGAGCTCGGCCTGCCGCTGCTCGCCCACGCCGAGCTGCCCGGGCCCATCGCGGCGGTCGAGGCGGCGCTGGCCGGCGCCTCGCCGCGCAGCCACGCCACCTGGCTCGCCTCGCGGCCGCCGGCGGCGGAGGGCGAGGCGGTGGCGCTGCTGCTGCGACTCGCGCGCGACTACGGGTTGCAAGTACACGTCGTGCACGTCTCGGCTCGCGAGGTGCTGAGCCCGCTGCGCGCGGCGCGCGAGCTCGGGCTGCCGGTGACCGCCGAAACCTGCCCGCACTACCTCACGTTCGCCGCCGAGGAGATCCCCGACGGGGCCACCACTTTCAAGTGCGCGCCGCCCATTCGCGAGCGCGCCAACAACGAGGCGCTCTGGCGGGCGCTCGAGGCGGGGGACCTCGACCTGGTGGCGAGCGACCACTCCCCCTGCCCGCCGGCGATGAAGGAGCTCACGACCGGCGACTTCTTCCGCGCCTGGGGCGGCATCGCCTCGCTCGAGCTCGGTCTCGCCGCCGTGTGGAGCGGGGCGCGGCGGCGCGGCATCGCTGCCGAGAAGCTGGCGCAGTGGATGGCGGCGGCGCCGGCAGCCCTGGCCGGGCTCGCGGGTCGCAAGGGTGCGCTCGCCCCCGGCCACGACGCCGACCTCGTGCTCTGGGACCCGGAGGCGACCTTCCGCGTCGATCCCGCGGCGCTGCGCCAGCGCCATCTCCTGACTCCCTACGCCGGCCGCGAGCTGCACGGCGTGGTGGTGACGACGATCCTGCGCGGCGAGGTGGTGTACGACGGCGGGCAGCTGCGCGGCGAGCCGCGGGGGCGAATCCTGCGGCGTTGAGAGTCGCCCGTCCGCGGGACGCCACCCACCGCGGTTATGCTCCGCCCGCCGATGGGCGACTTCACGACCCTCGTCGACCTCGCCGCCGCCCGGCTCGGCGGCCGCGTGTTGTGGGCCAACGACGACTTCTTCGCCGAGAAGGAGAACCTGCTCGAGCCGGGACCGGCGGTCTTCCGCGAGCACGAATACACCGACCGCGGCAAGTGGATGGATGGCTGGGAGACGCGCCGCCGCCGCACTCCCGGCCACGACTCGTGTCTCGTCCAGCTCGGGGTGCCGGGGGTGCTACGCGGTGTCGACGTCGACACCAGCTTCTTTCGCGGCAACTACCCCGAGGCCTGCTCGCTCGAGGCCTGCGCCGTCGATGGCGCGCCCACCGTCGAGCGCCTCGCCGATCCCGCCACCCCCTGGGTGGAGGTGCTGTCGCGCGCCCCGTTGCGCGGCGACGCCCACAACCACTTTGCCCTCGACAGCCCCTGGCGCTTCACCCACCTGCGCTTCCACATCTACCCCGACGGCGGGGTGGCGCGCCTGCGGGTACATGGCGAGGCGCTGCCCGACTGGGCAGCGGTGTGCGCCGGCTCCGAGGAGCTCGACCTCCTCGCCGTGGGCCACGGTGGCCGCGTGCTGGCGGCGAGCGACATGTTCTTCGGCGCGCCGCAGAACCTGCTGCTCCCCGGCCGCGGCGCCGACATGGGCGACGGCTGGGAGACCAAGCGGCGGCGCGGGCCGGGCTTCGACTGGGCGGTGCTACGGCCGGGTATCGCCGGCAGCGTGCGGCGCATCGAGGTCGACACCGCGCACTTCAAGGGCAACTATCCGGAGAGTTGCGCCCTCGAGGGCTGCGCCGCCGGCGAGATCTCCGCCGAGGGTACCTGGGAGACCCTGCCCTGGCGCGAGCTGCTGCCGCGCACCAAGCTGCGGGCCGACGCCCGGCACGTCTTCGAGGTGCCGGCCGCCGCCGGCACACCACCGGTCGACCTCGTGCGCTTCAGCATCTTCCCCGACGGCGGGGTGAGCCGGCTGCGGCTGTGGGGGACTCCCGGCCGCGCCGCGCTGGTCGCCGCCGGCCTTCGTCACCTCAACGCGCTGCCGCCGCCGCAGGCGCGCGCGGCGCTGCTCGCCTGCTGCGGCTCGTCGCGCTGGGCGGGCGCGCTCGCCGCCCGGCGGCC
>DASYUP010000169.1:0-3865 GCA_036001185.1 Thermoanaerobaculia bacterium | reverse complement strand
GTTCGCAGCGCACCCCTCGCCGCCCCGGCCACGGTGCCACTCGAGGTCACCGCCACCGGACTGCTGCTGGTACCGGTGACGGTGGCGGACGGTAGCGCGCACCGCTTCCTCCTCGACACCGGCGCGCACGTCAGCCTGCTGACGCCGGAGCTTGCCGCCGCCCTCGGGCTGCCGACCGCCGGCGCGCGCACCGCCCGCGGCATCGGCGAGGAGCCGTTCACCGTCACCTTCGCCCGCGACGTCACCCTGGTCCTCGGCGGCGCCTCCCTCCGCCTGTCGCAGGTGGGCGTCGCCCCTGTCGCGCTGGCCGGCCTGCCGCCGGTCGGCGGCATCCTCGGCGCCGACCTGTTCCGCCGCTTCGTCGTCGAGCTCGACTTCGCCGCCGGGCGGCTCACTCTCCACGACCCGCGGCGCTGGGTCCCGCCGGCCGGCGCCGAGGAGCTGCGCTTCATCCTCCGTGAGGGCATGCCCATGCTGCCGGTGACCATCACGCCGCCGGGCCGCGCACCGCTCAGCGCCCGCGTCGCCCTCGACACCGGCTTCCCCAAGCTGCTGCGCCTCTACCGCTCCTTCGTCGATCGCCATCGCCTCGCCGCCGCCGCTCCCGGCGCGCCCCAGCCGCGAGTGCTGCACGGCACCTCGATGGGCGGCCGCACCTCCTACGTCGAGACCCGCATGGCGGCGGTGGTGGTCGCCGGCCACGAGCTGCGCGATGTGATGGTGACGCTGTCGCGCGAGCTCGCCGGCAACGCCACCAGCGATCGCTACGATGGACTGCTCGGCACCGCCTTCCTGCGCGCTTTTCGCGTCGTCATCGACTACCCTCGCCGGCGGCTGTTGCTGGCGCCTGCCACCGCGCCGTCGCCCGCCGCCGCTCCCGGCTGAGGCCGAGGTGAGGCAGAATGGGCGGCCATGTCCGCCGCCACCGCCCCCGCTGCTGCCTCCGACGCCACTCCCGCGCTGCGCTGTCGCGGGCTGGTCAAGCACTATGGCGACGTCAAGGCCGTCGACGGCATCGACTTCGAGGTGCCGCGCGGCACCTGCTTCGGCATGCTCGGCCCCAACGGCGCAGGCAAGACGACGACGATGGAGATGATCGAGGGGTTGACGCCGCCCACCGCCGGTCGCATCGAGCTGTTCGGCCACTCCTGGGGCGAGGGGCACGACCGCGAGCTGCGCCGCCGTCTCGGCGTCCAGCTGCAGGAGACGCGGTTGCCCGAGAAGCTCACCGTCACCGAGCTGCTGCGCCTCTTCCGCAGCTTCTACCCGGGCGGCCGGAGCGTCGAGGAGGCGATCCGCGTCGTGCAGCTCGAGGAGAAGCGCGACGCGCGCCTGGAGAAGCTCTCCGGCGGCCAGAAGCAGCGCCTGTCGCTCGCCACCGCCCTGGTCGGCGACCCCGAGCTGCTCTTCCTCGACGAGCCCACCACCGGCCTCGACCCGCAGGCCCGGCTCTCGATCTGGGAGATCGTCGAGGACTTCCGCGCCCATGGCGGCACGGTGCTGCTCACCACCCACTACATGGACGAGGCGGCGCACCTCTGCGACCGGCTGGTGATCCTCGACCATGGCAAGGTGATCGCCGCCGGCACGCCGGCGGAGCTGGTCGCCTCGCTGGGCGCCGACCAGATCGTCGAGCTCGCCATCGCCGGCGACGGCGACGGCGAGCCATCGGTAGACCGCTTCGGTGGCCTCGCGGGCGTGCGCAGCGTGACGCTGCGCGATGGCCGGCTGGTGCTGTCGGTGACCGCCATCGCCCAGGCGCTGCCGGCGCTGTTGCAGCTGCTCGAGCGCGAGAAGCTGGCGCTCGCCTCGCTCACCACTCACCAGGCGACCCTCGAGGACGTCTTCGTCGGCCTCACCGGCCGCGGCTTGCGCGAGACCTGACCCCATGAGCCAGCCGCACCCGCTCGTCGAGATCACCCGCGCCCGGCTGCTGGAGTTTCTGCGCCAGCCGGAGGCGCTGTTCTGGGTCTTCGCCTTCCCGGTGATCATGGCGGTGGTCCTCGGGCTCGCCTTCCGCTCCAAGCCGCCGGCGGAGCTGCCGGTGGCGGTGCTCGGCGATGGGCCTGCCGCCGAGCGGGTGGTGGCCATCCTCGACGCCTCGCCGGTGATCACCGCCCGGCGGCTGCGGCCCGAGGAGGCGGCGCGCGCCCTGCGCACGGCGAAGGTCGAGCTCGAGGTGACGGCGACGGGCGCAGACGGCCCGGGCGGCATCCCGCCGGTGCGCTTCCGCTACGACCCGGCGCGCGCGGAATCCCGCACCGCGCGCCTCGCCGCTGCCGACGCCCTCGAGCGGGCCGCCGGGCGCCGCGATCCCCTGCCCGTCGCCGAGCAGCAGGTGCACGAGAGCGGCCAGCGCTACGTCGACTACCTCATCCCGGGTCTCATCGGCCTCAACCTGATGAGCAGAGCGCTGTGGGGGTTCTCCTTCGCGCTGGTGCAGATGCGCGCCGGCAAGCTGCTGCGCCGCTTCGCCGCCACGCCGATGCGGCGCGCCGACTTCCTCATCGGCCTGATGTGCTCGCGGCTGATCTTCCTTGCCCTGCAGGTGGCCTTCCTGCTGCTCTTCGGCTGGCTGGCCTTCGGGGTCGAGGTGCGCGGCTCGCTGCTGTCGATCGCCGTCATCGGCACCGTCGGCACCTGCGCCTTCACCGGCCTCGCGTTGCTCGCCGCCTCGCGCGCCAAGACCCTCGAAGGGGTGTCGGGGATCACCAACCTGATCATGATCCCCATGTGGCTGCTGTCGGGGACCTTCTTCTCCTACGAGCGCTTCCCCGACCTGCTGCAGCCGGTGCTCCGCGTCCTGCCGCTCACCGCCTTCAACGACGCCCTGCGGCTGGTGATCAACGACGGGGCGGGTTTGCCCGCCACCTGGTACCAGCTGCTGGTGCTGGCGCTGTGGGCGGCGCTGCCCTTCGCCGCGGCGCTCAAGCTGTTCCGCTGGCAGTGAGGCCCTCGCGACAGGGTAGTGCCAGCGGCGCGCGATCAGGCGCCACGGTCGGCGAGGATCTGCCTGCAGACGGCGACGCAGTCGGCGCAGACCGCAGCCGAGGGCGCGACAGCGACCCTTCGGCCGGTTGCCTGGCGCTTGCTGCAGAACGAGCACTTCGCCCGCGCTCGGTTGCCCGCCAACGCCAGTCCGGCCGTCGCGCCGTTGCCGGCCAGCGCCGCCTCGGCAGCGGCCACGCAAGCGTCGCAGATGTAGACATCGGGGCCGGCGATCAGCTTCGCCACCTCCGCCGGCGGAAGGCCGCAGAAGGTGCAGACGGCATCGCGGCGGTTGCGCGACCGCCACAGCCGACCCCACCAGGTGCCGCCCGCCGCGTCGACGATCTGCTGCACCCGCTGGTGGGAGAGGCCGAGGGCCTGGCCGATCTCGCGGCAGGTGCCGCCGGCGAGGTGGAGCCGGCGGATCGTCGTGTGATGGTCGGCGCGGGCGAGCAGCGCCTGCCGCTCAGCCTCGGCCAGGCTGCCCGCCGTTGCCTGCGCCTTCTTCAGCAGCTCGCCGTCGATGGCCATGGCCGCGCCTCGATGTCTAGCCTTGCTAGCCAAATCAGTCTAGCACGACTAGACAGGGGCGCCAACCTGCCGCCCGCATCGCTACTGGCCGGGTGGCTGCCGCTCCGGCGCCGGCGGCACCGGCACCACCAGCGGCTTCGGCGGGTGCGCCGCCAGCTCCTGCAGCAGCACCTCGACCCCCTTCTCGAGCGACGGGTCGTGCCCCTGCGCCACCAGGTCGGGGCGGTCGAGCACCTCGATGTCGGGCGCCACGCCGACCCCCTCCACCGCCCACATCCCCTCGGGATCGACGAAGCGGAAGGTCGGCACCTCGACGGTGCCGCCGTCCATCAGGTCAGGGTTGCCG
>DASYUP010000168.1:0-7567 GCA_036001185.1 Thermoanaerobaculia bacterium | reverse complement strand
CGATCTGTCGACGGCGAAGCCGTGCCGGGCGAGCTGCTCGGCGCTGCGCTCCCACTCGCGCTCGGCCTCGCTGCCTGCCGGCGCCGTGCGCCAGCTGCCCTCCGGATGCCAGCCGCATTCCACGCGCCCCGGCGTCAGCAGCTCGCGGCGCAGCAGCGCGAGGTTCTCCTGCGACAGCTCCCACAGGCGCGCGGCACGCGCCTCGCCCACCTTCGCCGCCAGCCGGGTGAACGGTTGCAGGCTGCCGGTGAGGAGGAAGCCGGTGCTGCGGCCACTGGCGCCGGCGGCCACCCGGCGCCCCTCGAGCACCACCACCCGCCGGCCGTCACGGGCCGCCCAGAAGGCGGTGGCGGCGCCGACGATGCCCGCCCCCACCACCACCACGTCGGCTTCCTCGCGGGTGGTCGAGCGCGAGAACCAGTACGAGGGCGGCAGCTCGCTCACGGGGTCGCCGCCGTCACGCGGTCTCCACCACCAGCGCGATGCCCTGGCCGCCGCCGATGCAGGCGGAGGCGACCCCCACCCCGCCGCCGCGGCGGCGCAGCTCCTTGAGCAGCGTCAGCGTGAGGCGCGTGCCGCTGGCGCCCAGTGGGTGGCCGAGGGCGATGGCGCCGCCGTTGACGTTGAGCTTCTCCTCGTCGATGCCCAGCTCGCGCACCACCGCCAGGACCTGCCCGGCGAACGCCTCGTTGATCTCCAGCAGGTCGAGATCCGCGAGCCGCATGCCCGCCTTCTGCAGCGCGGCGGTGATGGCCGGCGCCGGGCCGATGCCCATGCGCGAGGGTTCCACCCCGACCGCCGACCAGGAGACGAGCCGCCCCAGCGGCTCGCGGCCGTGCGCCCGCGCCCACTCGGCGGTGGCGAGCAGCATCATCGCCGCCCCGTCGACGATCCCCGAGGCGTTTCCGGCGGTGACGAACCCCCCCTCCTCGAAGGCGGTGGGCAGGCCGGCAAGCACCTCGGGGGTGGTGTCGGGACGCAGGTGGTCGTCGCGCTCGACGCGGCGGGCCCGCTTCCCCTTGCCGACCTCGACCGGCACCACCTCCTCCGACAGGCGGCAGGCCTCCCAGGCGGCGGCGGCGCGGCGCTGGCTCCGCAGGGCGAAGGCGTCCTGCTCCTCGCGGGTGATGCCGTAGTCGCGCGCCAGGTTGTTGCTCGTCTGCGCCATGTAGCAACCGCACCAGCTATCGAAGAGGGCCACCATCAGCAGGTCCTCCAGCTTGCCCTGCCCCAGCTTGAGGCCCTGGCGGGCGCCCCAGATGACGTGCGGTGCCTGCGACATGTTCTCCATGCCGCCGACCAGGCAGACGGTCGCCTCCCCGGTCAGCACGTAGCGCGCCCCGCTGGTGATCGCCTCGATCCCCGAACCGCAGAGACGGTTGACGGTGAGCGCCGGCCGCTCCTTCGGCACCCCGGCCTGCAGCGCCACATGGCGGGCGCCGTAGATGGCGTCGGGCGAGGTCTGCAGGGCGTTGCCGACGATGGTGTGGTCGACGGCGGCAGGGTCGACGCCGGTGCGGGCGAACAGCGCGCGTGCCGCGTGGGCGCCGAGCTCGATGGCCGACGTCTGGGCGAAGGCGCCGTTGTACTCCGCCATCGGCGTGCGCACGCCGTCGACGAGGACGAGGTCGCGAGGCTGCATCAGCGGCTTCCCTTCTCCGTCACCTCGAGGGTGGTGTTGGTCCGCGGCGGCGGCACTGATTGCACCGCGCCAGAGGGCCAGCGGACCTCGACGGTATCGATCTTCTTCGCCCCGGCGAGACCGAAGTAGAGCGGCATGGCGCTCTGCGAGAGATAACCCGATTTGCCGTCGTTCCATTGCGTGTAGGTATGGCCGCCGGCCTTGACCACCACCCGCGCGCCGAGGCCATCGCGGTTGGAGGTGGTGCCGCGCAGCTTCACCTGCAGCCAGGCGAGGTCGGGCCGCCCCTGCGCCAGGTCGCTCACCAGCACCTGCGGCTCGGCGTTGAAGTCGGAGGTGACGATGTCGAGGTCGCCGTCGCCGTCGAGGTCGAAGAGCACCGAGGCGCGCGAGCCGAGGGTGGTCATCCCCTTTACCCGCCCGCTCCTACCGGCGCAGGGGGACTTGCCGGCATCGGCGCCGTCGCACTCCCAGACGGTGAAGTCGGTGTGGGTGCGGCCGCCCCGCCGCGGCTCGACGCCGAGGATGAACTCGGCGTCGCGGAACATCTTGCCGCCGTCGTTGAGCAGCAGCGAGTTGACGGCGTAGCGGAAGGGGAAGCTCATGCTGGCGGTGATGAAGAGGTCCTGGAAGCCGTCGGCGTTGAGGTCGCCGGCGCTGACGCCCCAGGGCCAGTAGTCCTCCACCCCCATGGCGTCGGAGACCTCGGCGAAGGCGCCGCCGCCGAGGTTGTGGTACAGGGCGTTGCCGAAGACGTTGTTGGCCCCCCCTTGCAGCATCGTCTCCGACCACTGCATGTCGGCCTTCTTCTTCTCGTCGGCGATGCCGACCTCCTTGCTCATGTCGGAGTGCATGTCGGTGAGCACCAGGTCGACGCGGCCGTCGTCGTCGTAGTCGAAGGCCTTGATCCCCATCGCCCCCCAGGGGGTCTTGGCGAAGTGCGGCGCCGTCTCCTCGACGAAGCGCTTGCCACCGAGGTTGCGATAGAAGTGGTTGTCGCCCTGCATGTCGAGCAAGTAGAGGTCGAGCCAGCCGTCCTCGTCGAGGTCGAGGGCGGTGGCGTCGCCGCTCCAGCTGCGATCCTCCAGGTCGACGGCCGCCGAGACGTCGGCGAACTTGCCGCCGCCGAGGTTGTGGAAGAGGGTGCTGCGTTCGGCGCGCTCGGGGTGCAGGTGCCCCTGGAAGGCATCCTCCATGCCGACGTAGTAGCCACCGGGGCCGACCTTGTCGGTAGTGTAGCGGCCGACGTTGGCGACGAAGAGGTCGAGCTTGCCATCGCGGTCGTAGTCGAAGAAGACGGCGCCGGAGGAGTGGCCGCTGTACTCCAGCCCGGAGCCGGCGGTGACGTCGGCGAAGCTGCCGCGGCCGTCGTTGCGGAAAAGGTGGTTGCCCTTGCGCACGGTGGTGACGAAGAGGTCGGGGTCGCCATCGTTGTCGACGTCGGCGAAGGAGGCGGTGACGCTGATCTGGTCCGCGAGACCGACGCCGGCGCCGGCCGTCATGTCGCGGAAGCGGCCACCCCCCTCGTTGTGCCAGAGCTGGTTGCTGCCCAGCTGGGTCACCAGGTAGAGGTCGAGCCGTCCGTCGCCGTCGACGTCAGCCACCGCCACGCCGTTGCCGTGGTCGTAGTGGACCATCTTGTACTCGCGGCCGCTGTCATCGACCGCCCGGTGGCGGAAGGTGATACCGCTCTCCGGCAGCCGGTCGGTGAAGTGGAACTCGTGGAAGGCACCGATGCCGGCGGCGGTGGCGAGCTGGGCCCGTTGCCGCTCGGGCAGCGCCGCCACGCCAGGGTCGGGATCGGGGTAGTAGAACTCGTCCGGCGGGTGCGAGGCGACCGCCGTTGCGGCAGCGGAGCCGGCGGCTGCTGCCGGTGCCGCGGGCGTCGCGGCGGTCATCCCTGGCATCGAGTGCCCTGCCGCCTGCGCCAGGGCGCCGGTGGCGAGCAGCATGCCTCCGGCGAACAGCGACCAGCTCCCGCGACCGGGGCGACGACGAATGATCTCCATAACGGCGGTCTCCTGTGTATCCGAGGATGGTGGAAGCGTGAAGGGTTTGAGCGCTCAGCCGGCCAGCGCCGGGTGCCGCTCGGCCACGACGTCGACCGCCAGGCGGTGGAACCGTCGGCGCCAGGGGGCGAGGTCGAAGGTGGGCGCCCGGCGATGCGTCAGCAGCACCGCCACCAGCCCCTTCTCGGGATCGCTCCAGCAGCTGCCGCCGGTGAACCCCACCATGCCGAAGGCCCGCGCCGAGAGCGCCGGGCCGGCGTGGCCGCGCATGCGCCGCCACCACCATCCCAGAGCGTATCGCTCGCCGTAGCCGAGGGCGTCTTCGACGTCGCGGGTCTTCAGCACCCGGCCGGGCGCCAGCCACTCGCGAGAGAGCTTCCACATGGCGCTGGCAGTACTGAAGAGACCGCCGTTGCCGGCCATGCCGCCGAGGAAGCGGGCGTTGCCGTCCTGTACCGTGCCGTGCGGGATCTGGCGCACGGCGGCGATCTGGAAGCCTTGCTCGCGCGCCAGCTCGATCTCGCGGTCGTTGGTGAGGCGGCACTGGGCGACGTCGGGACGCGGCCCGGGCGAGGGCGCCATGTTGTGGATGTTGAGCGGGCCGAAAAGCCGCTCCTCGAGCATCTGCGACAGCGGCGTGCCGAGGGCGTCCTCGGCGGCGAATCCCCAGAGGATGTAGCCGAGGTCGCTGTAGGCCTCCCCTTCGGCCGACAGCAGCTCCCCCGACAGCAGGACGTCCACCGCGTCGGCGCGCGACTCGCAGCGGGCGTAGAGCGGCGTCCAGGGAGCGAGCCCGGACCGGTGGCGCAGCAGCTGCCCCAGCCGCCGCTTCTTCAGCCGCGGATGCGCCCGCTGAAAGATGTCGCCGATGGTCAGGTCGAGCGGCAGCGCTCCCTTCTCGTCGAGAACCAGCGCCAGGGTGGCGACCACCGGCTTGGTGAGCGAGGCGAGGTCGAAGAGGGTACCGGGGGTGGCGATGCTCGCCGGCTCCTCGATCGCCCGCCCCACCGCCTCGACGGCGAGCACCTCGGAGGTCGTGCCCAGCAGGCCGACGCCGGCGCTGATGCCGCCGGTGGCGAGGAGCTCGTCGAGGAACTCCTTGACCAGCTGCTTGCGCGCCTGGACGGCGTAGAGGTCAGGCATAGTTGAGCGGGTTGCCGGTCTGGAAGACCACCACGCGCTCGCCTTCCTGCAGCGCTCCGCGCGTCGCCAGCTTCTCCAGCGCCACCAGCGCCGCTGCTCCCTCGGGACCGGCCTCGATCCCCTCGTGCCGGGCCAACCGGCCGGTGGCCTCGGCGATCTCCTCCTCGCTCACCGCCACGCCGCACCCCCCGGTCTCGCGGACCGCCGCGAGCACCAGCGGCGCGGCCAGCGCCCGCGGCACCCGCAGCCCCCAGGCGCGCGTGCGAGGTTCCTGCCAGGGCTCGGCCTCGCCCCCCTCGGCGAGGGCCTTGACGATGGGGGCGCAGCCCTCGGCCTGCACCACCACCAGCCGCGGCAGCCGGGCGCCCACCAGGCCCAGCTCCTGGAGCTGGCGAAAGGCGGCGAGCATGCCGACGATGCCGGTGCCGCCGCCGGTCGGGTAGAGGATCCACTCGGGGAGGTCCCAGCCGAGCTGCTCGGCGATCTCGAGCCCCATGGTCTTCTTCCCCTCGACGCGGTAGGGCTCGCGAAAGGTCGAGAGGTCGAAGAGCCCGGCCGGACGCTCCTGCAGCGCCGCCCGCGACTCGACCAGGGTGGCGCCGGCGAGCACCACCTCGGCGCCCAGCTCCCGGCACCGCGCCGGGATGCCTCCCGGCGTGTCGGCGGGCATCGCCACTCGCGCCGGCAGGCCGGCGGCGGCGGCGTAGGCGCAGGCGGCGAGGGCGGCGTTGCCGGCGCTCGCCAGCTCGACGCCGGGGACCCCGAGCTCGCGGGCGCGCGTCAGAGCGAGGGCCATGCCGCGGGCCTTGAAGGAGCCGGTGGGATTGCCCGCTTCCTCCTTCACCAGCGCGGTGACGCCGGCAGGGGCCAGGCGGCGCAGGGGCACCAGCGGCGTACCCCCCTCCCCAAGGTCGACGCGGCGGTCGAAGTCGCGCACCGGTAACAGCTCGCGATAGCGCCAGAGGCCCCACGGGCGGCCGGCCAGGGCGCGTCTCCACGCCGCGCCGTCGCGACCGCCGAGCGCGTAACGCACCAGCCAGGGCGCGCCGGCCGGTGAGAGCGCGGCTGGCTCGTCGAGCGGGGCGGTCGCGTCGCTGCGCGAGCACTCGAGGTGGCTCGCCCAGCGGCTCGCGTCCACCTCCGCCGGCGGGGGGACGAAGGTGCGAGTCATCTGGCCCGGGTGGGGCGCTGGCGCCTGGCCCCGGGCGCCAAGAATAGCGCGAGCCGGATCGCGCCACGCGGACCGCGCAACTCAGCCGGCGCGGCGCGGACCGGGCGCCCGCACAGCGCGTCTCCAACCCCGCAAGTCACGTGGTGCGACCCGGATAGCGCGACCCTGCAGGCGCCAGGGAGGGGGTGTGAACGTGGTAACATCCGCCGTTCTCCGCCATGCGCAGCCACCCCGCTCGATGAGCCCCGCTCGATGAGGACGATCGGCAAGTACGAGGTCGTCGAAAAGATCGGCGAAGGCGGCTTCGGCACGATCTTCAAGGGTTTCGACCCCCACATCCGGCGCTTCGTGGCGATCAAGAGCTGCACCTCCGGGGAGCAGGAGATGCGCGACCGCTTCTTCCACGAGGCGCAGATCGCCGGCAACCTGCAGCACCGCCACATCGTCACCGTCTACGACTTCGGCCTGCAGGACGGCGTGCCCTATCTCGTCCAGGAGTACCTCTCCGGCGAGGACCTCGACCGCAAGATCAAGCGCAAGGACTTCATCCCCCTCCCCGAGAAGCTGCTCTACCTCATCCAGGTGGCGCGTGGCCTCGAATACGCCCACTCCAAGGGCGTCGTGCACCGCGACATCAAGCCGGCCAACGTGCGCATCCTCGAGGACGGCACGGCCAAGATCATGGACTTCGGCATCGCCAAGCTGACCAACCAGGACAGCGGCCTCACCCAGACCGGCATGACCCTGGGCACCGCCGCCTACCTGGCGCCGGAGCAGATCCGCGGCGAGACCGTGGCGCCCGCCACCGACATCTTCTCCTGGGGGGTGATGGGCTGGGAGCTGCTCTCCTACCAGCGGCCCTTCACCGGCCAGCACATCTCAACCGTCCTCTACCAGATCCTCCACGAGCAGCCGCCCAAGCTGAGCGAGGTGGCCCCCGAGGTGCCGCCGGAGGTGGTCGCCATCATCGAGCGCTGCCTGGAGAAGAAGCCGGAGCGGCGCTACGTCGGCTGCACCCCGCTGCTGCTGGACATCGACCAGGCGATCCAGGGGAGCCGCCGGCTGGCGACCCAGAGCGGTCTCGCCACGCTCGCCGCGGCCACCCGCGCGGAGCTCGCCGACACCCGCTCGATGCCCGCCGGCGCGACGGCGCCGAGCCCGACGGGGGCCAGGACGGCGCCGGTTGCCACGGCGACCGCAACGGCGGCAGCGCCGGAGCTCGGCGACTTCGACCTCGAGGGCACCCACGACGTGCGGCGCACGCCCCACTCGATCAGCTCCACCCAGGCGCTGCGCAGCCGCGGCTTTCCCTGGGGAAGGTGGGTGGCGCTCGTCGCCGCGGCCGTGCTGGTGCTCGGCACCGGCACCTGGCTGGTCAACCAGGCCCGCCACCGGCGCAATACCGAGGCGGCGACACGCGGCGAGTCGCCGCAATCGGGTATGGCGCTCGCCGCTTCCGGCGAGGCGGGCCAGGCGCTGCCCGGATCGCTGCCGGGTGCCCCTGCCGTGGCGGCGGCAACCCCAGTACCGACCCCGACGCCCGCCGCCACCTCGGCGCCGACGCCAGAGCCGCCGGCACCGTCCTTCATCATCGTCCCCCCG
>DASYUP010000167.1:0-4529 GCA_036001185.1 Thermoanaerobaculia bacterium | reverse complement strand
TCGGGGAGATCGCCGACGTCGTGCTGGGGGCCGAGGACTACGACACGGACGTCCGGTTCTCGGGGAACGCGGCGACCTTCATGGGGATCTGGGTCCTCCCCACGGCGAACGCCCTCGAGGTGGTCGGCAGGGTGCGGGATCTGTTCCCCGAGATCCAGGCTCAGCTTCCGGCCGGCATGAAGGCGGGGGTCCCCTACGACTCCACGGTCTACATCGAGAACGCGATCGAGGAGGTCCTCAAGACGCTGAGCGAGACGCTCCTCATCGTCATCGTGGTGATCTTCCTCTTCCTCGGCTCCGCCCGCGCGGTGATCATCCCGGTCGTCGCCATCCCCATCTCCCTCATCGGCGCCGCCCTGCTGATGATGGTCGCCGGCTTCACCATCAACCTGCTCACCCTGCTCGCCGTGGTGCTGTCGGTCGGTCTGGTGGTCGACGACGCCATCGTCATGGTGGAGAACATCGAGCGCCACCTGCACCTCGGCAAGCGGCCGCTGGAGGCGGCCCTCGGCGCCGCCCGCGAGCTGGTGGGACCGATCATCGCCATGACCATCACCCTGGCGGCGGTCTATACGCCGGTGGCCATCCAGGGCGGTCTCACCGGCGCGCTCTTCCGCGAGTTCGCCTTGACGCTCGCCGGTGCGGTCATCGTCTCCGGCGTGGTGGCGCTGACGCTGTCGCCGATGATGGGCAGCAAGCTGCTGCGCGCCGGCGACACCGAGCGCGGCTTTGCCGGCTGGGTCAACCATCGCTTCGAGAACGTGCGCGACGCCTATCGCCGCACGCTCTCACGCACCCTCGAAGCGCGGCCGGTGGTGCTCACTCTGTGGGCGATCGTCGTCGCCCTCGGCGTGCCCTTCTTCCTCTTCTCGCAGCGCGAGCTGGCGCCGCAGGAGGACCAGAGCGTCATCTTCGGCATCATCCAGTCCGCTCCCAACGCCACCCTCGACCAGACCAAGCTGTTCGCCCGCAAGGTCAACACGGTGTACAGCTCGCTGCCGGAGGCGGCGGCCACCTTTCAGATCACCACCCCCGGCGGCGGCTTCGGCGGCATCGTCACCAAGCCCTTCAACCAGCGCGACCGCGGCACTGACGAGCTGCAGCTGGCGGCAGCGGCCGAGCTCGCCAAGATCCCCGGCGTACGCGTCATCTCGCTGGTGCCTCCGGCCCTACCGGGGGGAGGCGGCTTCCCCGTCGACGTGGTGATCTCCTCCACCGCCGAGCCACAGCAGCTCGCCGAGCTCGCCGGGGGCCTGGTCGCGAAGGCCTTCCAGAGCCACCTCTTCATGTTCGCCGACACCGACCTCAAGTTCGACCAGCCGCAGGCAAAGGTGGTGTTCGACCGCGACAAGCTGCGCGCGATGGGGGTCGACATGGCACAGGCGGGGCGCGACCTATCGACCATGCTGGGGGGCAACTTCGTCAACCGCTTCAGCATTCAGGGGCGCAGCTACAAGGTGATCCCGCAGGTCGAGCGCGCGCAGCGGCTGACTCCGGAGCAGCTCGCCGACATCTACGTCACCGGCCCGCAGGGCAAGCTGGTGCCGCTCTCCACCTTCGCCACCCTCAGCACCTCCACCGAGCCGCGCCAGCTCAAGCGCTTCCAGCAGCTCAACGCCGTGCGCATCCAGGGGGCGATCCCGCCCGGCGTGCCGCTCGACAAGGCGCTGCGCTTCCTCGAGGACCAGGCACGGGCCACGCTGCCGCGCGGCTTCACCGTCGACTACGCCGGCGAGTCGCGCCAGCTGCGAGTCGAGGGCAGCAAGTTCCTCGGCACCTTCGGGCTGTCGGCGATCCTCATCTACCTGGTGCTGGCGGCCCAGTTCGAGAGCTTCCGCGATCCCTTCATCATCCTCGCCGGCTCGGTGCCACTGGCCCTCTCCGGAGCGCTGATGTTCTCCTTCGTCGGCCTCACCACCCTCAACGTCTACAGCCAGGTGGGGCTGATCACCCTCGTCGGCCTGGTGTCGAAGAACGGCATTCTCATCGTGCAGTTCGCCAACCACCTGCAGGAGACCGGGCTCGCCAAGCTGGAGGCCCTGATCGAGGCCGCCGCCACGCGGCTGCGGCCGATCCTGATGACCACCGCCGCCACCGTGGTTGGCCACCTGCCGCTGGTCTTCGCCCGCGGGCCGGGGGCCGGCGCCCGCAACAGCATCGGCATCATGCTGGTCTCGGGCATGATCATCGGCTCCGCCTTCACGCTCTTCGTGGTGCCGTCGATCTACATGCTGGTGGCGCGCACTCGCGGCCCGGAAGCGGAGGTCGCCGATGAGTCGGAGGCGGTGCGCGAGCTGGAGGGAGCAGCCGTCTAGCTGCTCACAAGACCTCCGCCTGGTTGCCCTTCTCCTCCAGCCAGGCCCGCCGGTCGGCGGCACGGCCCTTGGCGAGCAGCATGTCGAGGCACTCGTCAGCGCCGTCGCCCTTGTGCAGCTCGAGGCGCACGAGGCGCCGGGTCTCCGGCGCCATCACCGTCTCGCGTAGCTGTAGCGGGTTCATCTCGCCCAGCCCCTTGAAGCGCTGGATGTTGACCTTGCCCTTGAGCTTCTCGGCGGCGATGCGCTCCAGCACGCCCTTCTTCTCTCCCTCGTCGAGGGCGTAGAAGACCTGCTTGCCGACGTCGATGCGGTAGAGCGGCGGCATCGCCACGTGCACCCGGCCGGCCTCCACCAGCGGCCGGAAGTGGCGTACGAAGAGGGCGCACAGCAGCGTCGCGATGTGGGCGCCGTCGGAGTCGGCGTCGGCGAGGATGCAGACCTTGCCGTAGCGCAGCCCGCTGAGGTCGGCGGAGGCCGGATCGACGCCCAGCGCGACGGCGATGTCGTGCACCTCCTTGCTGCCCAACACCTCGTCGGCAGCCACCTCCCAGGCGTTGAGGATCTTGCCGCGCAGGGGCAGGATGGCCTGCGTCTCCTTGCTGCGCGCCTGCTTGGCCGAGCCGCCGGCGGAGTCCCCCTCGACGAGGAAGAGCTCGGTCTCCTCGAGGTTCTCGTGCGTGCAGTCGGCAAGCTTGCCGGGCAGCGCCGGGCCCGCCGCCACTCTCTTGCGCTGCACCTTCTTCGCCAGCTTCTGGCGGCGCATGGCGCTGTCGATCGCCAGCTGGGCAATGCGCTCGGCGAGATCGGTGTGCTGGTTGAGCCACAGCGAGAAGGCGTCTTTAGCGACGCCGGAGACGAAGGCCGCCGCCTCGCGCGAGGTGAGCCGCTCCTTGGTCTGGCCGGAGAACTGCGGGTCCTTGGTGCGCAGCGACAGCACGTAGGTGCAGCGCTCCCAGACGTCGTCGGGGGCGAGCTTGAGGCCACGCGGCAGGAGGTCGCGGAACTCGCAGAACTCGCGCACCGCCTCCGTCAAGCCGCCGCGAAAGCCGGCGACGTGGGTGCCCCCCTGGGAGGTGGGAACGAGGTTGACGTAGCTCTCCTGGATCGGCTCGGCATCCTCGTCGACCAGCCAGGCCACCGCCCAGTCGATTTCCTGCTCGGGCCCCTGGAAGTGGCCGACGAAGGGCGCCTCGGGCACCAGCGCCTGCCCGCCGAGCTCGTCGAGCAGATAGTCGGCGAGCCCCTCCTCGTAACACCACTCCTCGTTCTCCTTGGCGTCCTCCTCGTTGCGGAAGACCACCCGCAAGCCCGGGCAGAGCACCGCCTTGGCGCGCAGCACGTGCTTGAGGCGGGGGATCGAGAACTTGGGCGAATCGAAGAACTTGGGGTCGGGCCAGAAGCGCACGGTGGTGCCGGTCTGCCGCATGCCGACGGTGCCCACCGCTTTGAGGTTGGAGCGCTTCTCGCCGTCGGCGAAGGTCATCCGCCAGAGCTTGCCGTCGCGCTTGACCTCCACCTCGAAACGGCTCGACAGGGCGTTGACCACCGAGATGCCGACCCCGTGGAGGCCGCCGGAGAAGCGGTAGGACTTGTCCGAGAACTTGGCCCCCGAGTGCAGGCGAGTGAGGATGAGCTCGACGCCGGAGACCTTGTGCTCCTTGTGCACGTCGACCGGCATGCCGCGGCCGTCGTCGGCCACCGACAGCGAGCCGTCGGCGTGCAGGGTGACCACCAGCTCGCTGGCGAAGCCGGCGATCGCCTCGTCGACGGCGTTGTCGATGGCCTCCTGGGCGAGGTGGTTGGGCCGCTCGGTGGCGGTGTACATGCCGGGCCGGCGGCGGACCGGCTCGAGGCCCGTCAGGACCTCGATCGCTGAAGCGTCGTAAGTTGCCATGCGCTGCGCATAGTATCGCCGCCGAAGTCGGCGCCCGGGCCGCCTCGCCGCGGCGGCCCCGGCGCCGTTGCCGTCCCACCGATCGCGTCATCCCCCACGCTGGAGGGGCCCATGCTCGGAAACCTCATCCGCCCGGACATCGCGGAGCTGATCCGGGCGCGCAACTTCAACGAGCTGCGCGAGTTCCTGCTCGAGCTGCCGGTGCCCGACGCCGCCGAGCTGCTCGCCGAGTGCGCCCCCGAGGACCGCGCCGTCCTCTTCCGCCTGCTGCCCCGCGACCGCGCCGCCGAGGCCTTCGAGTACCTCCCCTTCGAGGC
>DASYUP010000166.1:0-5116 GCA_036001185.1 Thermoanaerobaculia bacterium | reverse complement strand
CCCCGTCATCGCGAGGCCGGCGTAGCCGGCCGTGGCGATCTCGACGTCGAGATCGCTTCTTCGCTGCGCTCCTCGCGATGACGTATCGATGATGGGTTCCCTCCGCCGCAAGCCCCCGTCATCGCGAGGCCGGCGCAGCCGGCCGTGGCGATCTCGGCGTCGAGATCGCTTCGTCGCTGCGCTCCGCGCGATGACGTGTGGGTCGCTGCGCTCCTCGCGATGACGTGAGGTCTGCGTTTCCTCGTTATACCCGGTCGATCCGGAGAGCGAAGTCCCGGCCGTCGATGGGCGCCGGCGAAAGACCGCTCCCATCTTCCGTCTCCTCGAGCGCCAGCGCCAGCGTCTCGCTGGCGATCCACTCGCGGTGAGCGGCGAGGGCGGCCGCCAGCTCGGGAGCCGCGTGGTAGCGCACGCGGATGCGGTCGGCGTAGTCGAGGTCGGCCTCCTTGCGCGCCGCCTGGATGCGGTGCACCATCTCGCGCGCCCAGCCTTCGGCGACGAGCTCGGGGGTGAGCGCGGTGTCGAGGGCGACGAGCAGCTCGCGGTCGCCGGCGGTGGCGAGGCCGGGCTTCTCCTCGAGGCGCACCTCGAGCTCGTCGCGCGACAGCTCGACGGGCTGGCCGTCGACCGTCAGGGTCACCGCCCCCCGTTCCTCCAGCTCGGCGGCCAGGGCATCGCCGTCGGCTGCTTCCAGGGCGGCCTTGACCTTCGGCATCTGGGCGCCGAGTCGTTTGCCCAGCAGGCGGAAGTTCGGCCGCACCTCGTGACGCACGAAGTCGCCGCGGTTCTCGGCGAAGCGGATCTGCTTGACGTTGAGCTCGTCCTTGACCAGCTCGCCGCCGGCGCCGGCGAGCCAGGCGAACACCCTCTGCTCGTCCCGCGACACCAGCGTGACGCCCGCCAGCGGCTGCCGCGTTTTCAGCTCGTGGGTGTTGCGCGCCGCGCGACCGAGGGCGACCACCTGCTGCACCATCCGCATGCGCTGCACGAGGTCCCCTGCCTCCGCCCCGAGCTGGTGCCGATGGCCGCGCGGCTCCGGCCAGGGCAGCAGGTGCACACTGTCGACGGCGCCCTCGTCCTGGCTGCGGACCAGGTGCTCGTGCAGCACGTCGGCGAGGAAAGGCGTGAAGGGCGCCAGCAGGCGGCTCAGCGTCGTCAGCACCTCGTAGAGCGTCTGGTAGGCGGCCTCCTTCTCGGGCGAGCCGGCGTCGGCGCCCCAGAAGCGGGCGCGGCTGCGGCGGATGTACCAGTTGGTGAGGTCGTCGACGAAGCTCTCCAGCAGCCGCGCGGCAGCGGTGGCGTCGACCGCCTCCATGGCGGCGGTCGTCGCCTCCACCAGCTCGTCGAGCCGCAGCAGGATCCAGCGGTCGAGCTCGGGACGGGCGGCGACCCCGAGCGGCGGCCCGCCCGGCCACCAGCCGTCGAGGTTGGCGTAGATGGTGAAGAACGACAGCGCGTTCCACAGCGGCAGCAGGAAGCGCTGCGCCGCCTCGCGCACCAGCGTCGCCGAGAAGCGCGATGGCTGCTCAGGGTTGTTGATGTAGAAGTACCAGCGCAGCGCGTCGGCGCCGGTCGCCTCGATCACCGCCATCGGCTCGACGACGTTGCCCAGGCGCTTGCTCATCTTGCGCCCTTGCTCGTCGTTGACGTGGCCGAGCACGACGCACGAGCGGTAGGCCACCGAGTCGAAGAGGAGCACGCCGAGCACGTGCAGGGTGTAGAACCAGCCGCGCGTCTGGTCGACCGCTTCGGAGATCCAGTCGGCGGGGAAGCCGTGCAGCTCGCCGTGCCGGGGATCGGGATTGAAGCCCGACCTCTCGAACGGGTAATGGTGCTGGGCGAAAGGCATGGCGCCGGAGTCGAACCAGGCGTCGATGACCTCCTCGACCCGCCGCATGGTGCCGCCGCAACCTTCGGCGCCGCACGGCCAGCTGCGCTCGTCGATGAACGGCCGGTGGGGGTCGAACTGCTCGCGGTCGTAGACGTTGTCCGGCAGCGGCTCGCCGCCGCGGGCGAACAGCTCGGCGTAGCTGCCGATCACCGCGAAGACGCCGCAGTCGTCGCAGCGCCAGATGGGCAGCGGCGTGCCCCAGTAGCGGCGGCGCGACAGCGCCCAGTCGACGACGTTCTCCAGCCAGTTGCCGAAGCGCCCCTCGCCGATGGCGGGCGGGTGCCAGTCGATCTCGCGGTTCTTCGCCACCAGCTCGTCACGCCGCAGGGTGGTGCGGATGAACCACGAGAGCGAGGCGTAGTAGAGCAGCGGACTGTCGCAGCGCCAGCAGAACGGGTAGTTGTGTTGGTAGCGCTCGCCATGGAGGAGCAGGCCGCGCTGCTTGAGATCGCGGACGATCAATGGGTCCGCCTCCTTGAACCAGCGGCCGGCGAACGGCTCGAGGCCGGGCAGGGCGGCGATCTTGCCTTCGGTCGTGACGGTGCGGAAGATCGGCAGCGAGTAGGTGAGCCCGGTCTTGTAATCGTCCTCACCATAGGGAGGGGCAGTGTGCACGATGCCGGTGCCGTCGGCGACGGTGGCGTATTCGCCGAGGGTGACGCGCCAGCCCTGGTCGTCGCCGGGAGGGGCGTCAGCGAACAGCGGGTGCGGCTCGTCCCAGGTGCGCTCGGCCGCGGCCAGCGCGATGGGGTAGGGGCGGTCGTAGCGCACGCCCTCGAGGTAGAGACCGCGCACCCGCGCCAGCGCCGGCAGCTCGCGCAGATCGAGCTTCTTGCGCTTGCCGTCGACCTCCACCTCCAGCGGCACCGGCTTTTCGAGGGCGTCGCCGAAGAGCAGGCGCTCGCCGGGCCGCGTGGGATGCTCGACCACCCGGTAGACGAGGTCGGGGTGCACGACCAGGGCGACGTGGGCGAGCACCGTCCAGGGAGTGGTGGTCCAGGCGACCAGCTTGGTCTCCGGCCCCAGCGCGAGCGGCGGCCCGTCGAGCGGCGCCACCCGCTGCCCCTGCCGCGCCGGGAAGAGCACCCAGATCGAAGGGTCGTCGGCGTCCTTGTAGTTCTGCGCCACCTCGTGGCTGGATAGCGTGGTGCCGCAGCGCGCGCAGTAGGGCTGGATCTTGTAGTCCTGGACGAGCAGCCCCTGCTCCCAGAGCTGCGCCAGCGCCCACCAGACCGACTCGATGTATTCGTTGCTGTAGGTGTAGTAGGCGTCGTCGAGGTCGGTCCAGTAGCCGACCCGCTCGGTCATCGCCCGCCACTGCCGCTCGTAGGTGTGCACGCTCTCCAGGCAGGCGGCGTTGAACTCGGCGATGCCGTAGGCTTCGATCTGCTGCTTGCCGGAGAAGCCGAGCCGCTTCTCCACCTCGATCTCCACCGCCAGGCCGTGGGTGTCCCAGCCCGCCTTGCGCGCCACGTGGTAGCCGCGCATGGTGCGGTAGCGGGGGAAGAGGTCCTTCATCACCCGCGTCACCACGTGCCCGACGTGGGGCACGTTGTTGGCGGTCGGCGGCCCCTCGTAGAAGACCCACTCGCCGCGCGGCGCCGGCAGCGCCAGCGAGCGGCGGAAGACGTCGTCGCGGCGCCAGCGGGCCAGCGCTTCCAGCTCCAGGCGCGGGAACGGGTAGCCGCCGGGTACGGCTGGAAAGTCGCGGCTCCTCATACGCGCAACAGGAAGGAGCGCAGCCGGCGAGCGAACTCGACCGGCACATCGAGGTGGGGGAGCAGGCCGCTGCCGTCGAAGACCTCGAGCTGAGCCTTGGGAAGCAGATGCAACCAGAGGTCGGCGGTCTCCACCGGTGGCGTCGCCGCCTGGCGGCCCCAGCCCAGCCAGACGGGACACCTCAGCCGCGGCAGCGCGGTGGTGACGTCGAGGTCGAGGTTGCCGGCGAGCCAGGCGAGCAACGCCCGCTGCGCTCCCGGCTGGCGGGCCGAGCGGTAGCAGTGCTCGCGGCGCGCGGCGTCGGCGCGCTCGGGGGCGGCGAACACCTCGCGCTCGAGGTGGCGCTGGATGGCCCCGCGCGAAGTGAAGAGCTGCAGCGCCGCGCCGGCGAGCAGCGGCAGACGCGCCAGCCGGGTGAGCAGGCGCTCGCCGCGTACCGCCGCCTGCTCGGCGCTGGCGATGCCGCGCGGCGTGACGAGGGCGAGCGCGCGCACCGAGTCGGCCGCGGACCCCGCCGCGGCAGCCACCGCGAAGGCGGCGGCGCCGCCGGCGGCGACCACCACCGCCGGCTGGCGCACGACGTCGGCGAGGAAGGCGCGGAGGAAGGCGGTGTAGAGCTCGGCCGTGGGGGCGCCGGCGGCGCCCGCCGAGCGCCCCCAACCCGGCAGGTCGGGGGCGTACAGCTCGCAGCCGTGGCTGAGCAGCTCGGCGGCGCGTTCCCACTCGGCGCTGTCGTGGCCGGGCCCGAGCGAGTGCAAGGCCAGCACCGGCGGGCCGTCGCCCACCTGTTGGAAGTGCACCTCGTCGCCGCGCCAGACGTAGCGGTGCCCGCGGCCCCAGCCGTGCGGCGGCAGCGGCGGCGCGGCGGCCAGCCGACGGAGCAGCAGCGGCACGCCCAGGGCCGCGGCGGTTAGCGCCAGGCCGGCCACCAACCGGCGGCGGCGGCTTCGTCGCGCGCGCTCCTCGGCTCGCAAAGTCATGGCAGCGGAGGATACCAAGGCCACCCCTGTATACTCATCTCCAAACCATGGCCGTCCGCAAGCTGGTGAGGCTGGGTCATCCCGCGCTGCGCACGCCTTGCGAGCCAGTGCCGGAGGACCGCCTGCGGAGCCCCGAGGTGCAGCAGGTGATCGCCGACCTGGTGGAGACGCTGCGCAACAGCGGCGGCTCCGGTCTGGCGGCGCCGGAGATCGGCATCAGCTGGCAGATCTTCGTCTTCGAATCGGAGCTGCGCGCCGACCCGCGACCGATGCGCACGGTGGTCAACCCGCTGCTCGAGCCGCACGCCGGCGAGCTGGTCTATGACTGGGAGGGGTGCCTGTCGATCCCCGACCTGGTGGGCCTGGTGCCGCGTCATCCGTCGGTGCGGTTGTGGGGGCGCGGCGGCGACGGCGAGCCGCTCGACCTCGAGCTCTCGGGCTTCGCCGGCCGCGTCGCCCAGCACGAATACGACCACCTGCACGGCATCGTCTTCCTCGACCGCATGCGCGACCTGCGCTCGCTCTC
>DASYUP010000165.1:0-2836 GCA_036001185.1 Thermoanaerobaculia bacterium | reverse complement strand
TCCGGCGGCGGCAGCTGCTGCTCGCGCTCGAACGGCGAAAGCCGCCGGCCGGCGAGGAGCTCGCGGGTGATGGTCTCCCAGATCGACTTCGACGCGTGACCGCCGGGGGCGTCGTCGTCGGTCATCACCACCGAGTGGTAGTCCACCGGTTCGAGGACGATGCCGCGCACGCCTGCCTGCAGCAGCCGGTCCCAGAGCGGCTCGACCTCGCCCTGCTGCCGGTCGGCGGTGAGGGAGCGCAGGAAGAGCTCGAGCTCGGCGGAGCGCACGTCGACGTCGATGATCACCAGCGCCACGCGCTCGCGGTGCAGGGCCTGGGCGATGCGCTGCGCCGATCCCGAGTCGACCTTGGTCTGGCCGTGGATGAGCCCGTCGCGGCTCACCCCGAGGACGAGCGGCGCGCTGATCGCCAGCACCTCGTCGAGGCGCCCGTGTGCTCGCTCGAAGGACTCGCGCCGCACCGGGTGGCCGGCCGGATAGGCGAGCAGGCTCTTCCAGGCGATGGCGAGATCGCGCAGAAAACCGCCCAGCGGGATGCCGCTCGCGTCGTCGGGCTGCGCCATGGCTGGGGTCGGGACTGACGCCAATTGTAGTGCGGTTTCGCGCTCGCTCGCGCAGAAGCTAGGGCGGCGCGTCGTCGGAGCGGATCGCGAGTGAGCCGGGCTCGGGCGCCGGAATGGGCTCGCCGTGCGGGCAGCATTGCGGATCGCCCAGCAAGGCGGCGACCGCCGCCGCGTGCTCGCTCGCCACCGGCGGCAGCGCTCCGCAAGGGGGCGGCGTCGCGCCGTTGGCGGTGCGCGCGTGCAGCACCTCGGCGAGGCGCTGGCGGCGCAGCAGCTCGGCAGTGGCCGCCGGCTCGACGCCTCCGGGCCGTCGCGCGGCGGCCTGGCCGTGCTCGAGCCGCAGCGTGCGGTCGCCGCGCGCCGCGACCTGTGGATTGTGGGTGACCACCACCAGGGTCTGGCCGTCGCCGTGCAGCTCGGCGAGCAGCTCGAGCACCTGCGCCTCGTTGGCGGCGTCGAGGTTGCCGGTGGGCTCGTCGGCGAGCAGCAGCGCCGGGTGGTTGATCAGCGCGCGGGCGATGCACACGCGCTGCTTCTCGCCGCCCGACATCTCCGCCGGCAGGTGGCGCAGGCGGTGGCCGAGGCCGACCCGCTCGAGGGCCGCCGTCGCCTGGCCGCGGTCGGCGAGCGAGTGCACGTGCTGGGCGAGCATCACGTTGTCGAGCGCCGAGAGGTAGGGGATGAGATGGAACTCCTGGAAGACGAGGCCCACCCGCTCGCGGCGGTAGCGAGCGAGGGCGGCACCGGTGAGAGTCGAGACCTCCTCGCCGCGCACCCACACCGCGCCACCGGTGGGACGGTCGAGACCGGCGAGCAGGTTGAGCAACGTCGTCTTGCCCGACCCCGAGGGGCCGGTGACGGAGAGCCACTCGCCGGCCGCCACCGTGAGGTCGAGGGCATCGAGCGCCACCACCTCGCCGTGGCGGCGGCTGGCACCCTCGAGGCGCACCCAGGGGCCGGTGTGGGATTCGCTCATCGCCCTCCCAGCACCGCCGCCGGATGCAACCGCGCGAGGCGCCGCGCCGTCAGCAGCGCCGTGCCGGCGAGGACGACCAGCGTGCCCAGCAGCGCGGCGGCGGCGCCCGTCAGCCCGGCGCTCAGGGGGCGCACGGCGACGGCGCCTCGCCCCAGCAGGTGATAGGCGAAGTGCGCCGCCAGCAGCTCGCCGGCCAGCGCTCCCACCAGCCAGGCGGCGACGCCACCGAGCAGCAGCTCGAGGGTGAGCAGCCGCGTCACCCAGGCGCGCGAGTAGCCGAGCGAGAAGAGCAGCGCCAGCTCGCGGCGGCGGGCGTGCAGCTGCGCCAGGCTGGCGGCGCCCAGGGTGCCGAGGGCTAGCAGCGCGGTGAGCGCCCCGGCGCCGGCGAGGATCCACTCGAGGCGTTTGGCGAGGAGCGTGCGGGTGGCGGTCACCCGCAGCAGCGGGCGGGCCTCGGCGCCGGCCAAAGTCGCCTCGACGGCGCGCGCCACCGCCTCGACCTGCTGCGGCGCCGCCCGGACCTCGAAGCGTTGCACCGGCAGGCGGGCGGCCGATGCGGCGGTGCCGCCGTCGCCGAGCGTCGCCAGATCGACGAGCAGCGCGCGGTCGAGAGCCTCGCCGGTGGTGAGCGTGCCGACGATGCGCCACGGCCCGCGCGGCGTGGCGACCACCGTGTCGGGGCGCAGGCCGGTGGCGGCGCCGGCCAGCGCTTCGTCCGCCGCCGGCCAACGCCCGCCGAGCGCCCAAGCCCGGTGCAGCGACAACGCCTCGCGACTGGTGGCGAAGAGCGGCCTGCCGCCGGCCTCGCCGAGCTCGCTCCACGGTGCGGTGGCCTGCACGCCGGGAAGGGTGCGCAGAGAGGCCTCGTCGCCGGCGACGAGGGCCGACGCAGCTCCCGGTTGCGGCCGCACCAGGAGGTTCACCCCCAGGGCGTCGCTGCTGGCGAGCGCCGCCGAGAGCCAGGCGCTCAACCCCGCCGCCGCCGCCAGGGCGGTGGTCGCCGCGGCGGTGGCGGCGAGCACCGTCAGCAGGTAACCGGGCCGGCGCCGGGCGCTTTGCGCGAGGACGCGGAAGATCACGTCAAGCGGCCCCGGCGAGGGTGAGCGCCAGCGGCCGCCGCAGCGTGCGCACCAGCGGCCCGGCGACGCCGGCGAGCGCCACCAGCACGCCGGCCAGCAGCAGCAGGGGCCAGAGCGCGGGGTTGACCGGCGCCGTCCCGCCCAGCAGCATGATCCGCACCGCTCGGCCGGCGAGCAGACCGAGGGCGCCGCCGAGGCCGCCACCGGCGATGCCGAGC
>DASYUP010000164.1:0-2812 GCA_036001185.1 Thermoanaerobaculia bacterium | reverse complement strand
GTGCACGTCGCCGGCGGGGGCAAGCATGACGGGCAGCTGGTACTTCCCGTCGGGGTCCTGCGGCACGACGCGTAGCAGGGGCTTCCACTGCCCCCAGGGTTGGGCCGCCCCACCCTTCGCCGGCCAACCGAAGCCCGCGGTGGCGAGGCCGAGCGGCGCGAAGATGCGCGCCTGCATGAGCTGCTCCCAGGAGCTGCCGGCCGCCTTCTCGGCGATCGCCCCGGCGATGGAGAATCCGGCATTGGAGTAGAGGAATGCCTTCTTCGGCGGCGCCGCCGGCGGACGCGAGAGGGCGAGGCAGGCGAACGCCAGCCGCTGGGCGGTGGGCGAGCCGGCGAAGCGCGGCGGGGCCTCGAGCTCCTGGTCGTCGTCGAAGGCCGGCAGGCCGCCCTCGTGGGCCAGCAGGTCGGCGAGCGTGGCGTCGCGGTACTCGGCTCGCACCGGCGGCGTGCAGTTGGGGAACACCTCGCCGACCGTCGTCGACCACGCCAGCTTGCCCTCGTCGACCAGGGTCGCGATCAACGTCGCCGTCATCGGCTTGGTCACCGAGCCGATGTGGAAGCTGTCGGCGGCGACGACGAGATCCGGCCTGCCCAGCACTCGCACGCCGCTGGCACCGGTGACGATCGTGCCATCGGCATGCCCCACCGACGCCACCAGCGCGGGAACCGAATGTTCGGCGCGGATGGAGGCGAGGAGGTGGGAGACCTCGGCGCTGCCGGTGTCGGCAGGCGTCGGTGCCTGGACCGCCGGTGCCGCCGCGATCCAGACGGTGAGCGCGGCGGTGAGCCCGGCGACGAGGGCAAAGGGACCGCGCAGCATAGCCTGGCGCATTATGCCCATCATCGCGGCGCGCCGGGGCTGTGGCAGGATGATCGGCAATGCGCCTGCGGCCCGCCCTCCTGGTCCTCGCCGTGGTCGCCGGCGTCATGCCCGCCGCGCCAGCGCCCGCCGCACCGGTTCCCTGCCGTGCCTGCGTCGCCGACTTCGCCATCTATGACCCGGTTCGCGAGGAGGACGGGGTGTGGGAAGAGGACGTCACCGCACTGGAGACGATCCTCGACGCCTACGGCTTCACCCATCGCCGCGTCGACGCCCCCGGCATCGCCGGCGGCGCGCTCGGCAGCGGCGCCGGCCGCCGCTTCCGCGCCCTGCTCGAGCCGGGAGGCTGGGCCTACACCCGCAACGTCGCCCTCGGCGCGACGGGCGCGGCGCGCCTGCGCAGCTTCGTGCAGAGCGGCGGCGGCTACGTGGGCTTCTGCGCCGGCGCCTACGCCGCCGCCGCGCTGGTACGCTTCGACCTCCAAGGGGCCGGCTACTACCAGAGCATCCCCTATTCCTTGCAGCTCTTCCCCGGTGCCGCCGCCGGGCCGTTCGGCTGGATGCCCTGGCGCGACGGCACCAACGCCAACCTGGTGGAGGCCGCCATCGAGGTCGGCAACCCGACGATGCGGGCGATCGGCATCCCCGCGCGCACGCGCTTCCTCTACGGCGGCGGGCCCTGGTTCGAGCCCTACCTCAGCCCGGCGCGCTACGAGGTGTGGGCGCGCGCGGTGGCGCCACCCGGCGCCACCAACCGTGCCGGCGACGGCAAGCCGACCATCGTCAAGCTCGCCTATGGCCGCGGCACCGTCGTCCTCTTCGCCTATCACCCCGAGATCCTCATCGGCAGCACCGCCGACGGCGTCGTGCTGCGCCAGTTCTGCGACGAGGGGGCCATCGACTGGGACCTCGGCGACCTGACGCTGGAGCAGATCGACCTCGATAGCTGGAACGTCGTGCATGCGGCGCTGCAGGTGGCCATCGGCCAGCGCGCGGCCCCGGTGCTGGCGCTGCCGCAGGCTTCACTCCCGGCACCATGAGACGACCCCTCGCCCGTACGGGCCCCGGGGAAGCAACTGGCTCTGAGCCCCCGCCGGCCCGACCCGGTCTAAGATCCGGTCCACCTTGAACTGGACACTGATTTTTCTCGAAGGCGCGGGAATCGCCGTGCTCGCCTACGTCCTCAAGAAGCGTGGGGCCTTCAAGAAGTACCAGCGCAAGCCGGTGCTCGAGCAGCGCATCGCCCGCCTCGGCCGCAACCAGATCTCCTACCTGCGGGGCAGCAAGAAGGGCCCCACGGTGCTGCTGCTGCACGGCTTCGCCGCCGACAAGGAGCAGTGGCTCGAGGTCGCCCCGCTGCTCGAGCAGGCCGACTACCAGGTGGTGGCGCCCGACCTGCCGGGCTTCGGCGCCAACTTCCGCGACACCGAGGGGGTGTACGACGCGGCGGGCCTCGCCCGCCAGTTGCGCGCCTTTGCCAAGGAGGCCGACCTCGGCATGTTCCACCTCGTCGGCCACGGCATCGGCGCCATCGTCGCGGCGAGCTACGCCTACGCCTTCCCGGTGGAGCTGGCGAGCCTCACCCTCATCGAGCCGCTCGGCATCGCCGTGCCCATCGACAGCGAGCTCGATCGCCAACTCAAGGCCAAGCGCAACCCCTTCCTCGTCGGCAGCGCCGCCGCCTACGACAGTCTGCTGGCGTTCGTCACCGTGACGCCGCCGGTGATACCGGCGGCAAAGAAGAAGCAGCGCGCCGAGGCGCTCGCCAACGACCGGCCGTTCTACACCCAGGTGTGGTCGAAGCTGATGGAAGGGGACCGCGGCAAGCTGCTGGACCTGCTGCTGCCCGAGATCAAGGTGCGCACGCTGGCCGTGTTCGGGGGCAAGAGCCGGGTGGTCAACCCGATGACCGCCAAGATGATCGAGCGCCGCATGGAGCACAACGCCTCCACCGTGGTGATCCCCGACTGCGGTCACTGGATCGAGCTGG
>DASYUP010000163.1:0-7366 GCA_036001185.1 Thermoanaerobaculia bacterium | reverse complement strand
GCCCTCGAAGGCGATCTTGAACTTGCGCGGCAGCACCGCGGCGAGGCGGTGGCGCAGCAGGAAGCGGGTGAGCGCCTCGGCGTACGGAGTGACGTCGAACAGCTCGTTGCCGGCGACGCCGGCGTAGGGGCAGGCGGTGATGTTGCGCACCGAGTTGCCGCACGCCTCGCGCGTCGTCAGGCCGGCATCCGCCAGCCGGGCGAGGGCGGCGCCCACCTCATGCAGCTCGACGAAGTGCAGCTGCAGGTTTTGCCGCGTCGTCACGTGGCCGAAGCCGCGCGAGTAGCGGTCGGCGACGTCGGCGAGCGCGTGCAGCTGGTCGCCGTCGAGCACGCCCTGCGGCACCTTGACGCGGATCATCGAGGCGGTGCCCTCCTGGCGCTGGCCGTAGGTACCGCGCACCAGGCGGAAGGCGCGCCACTCGTCGGCGGCGATCTCGCCGCGCTCGAAGCGCTCGAGGGTGGTGACGAACTCCGCCACCTCCGCCGGATCGGCGAAAGAGAGCCGTGCCCGTCCGAGGGTGTGGGGATCGTCGAGAACGCTCATCGCGAGCTCCTTTCGCGCAGACGGCCGTGTTCCCGGCGGGCTGGGGTCAACCCCGCCCCGACGCCGGACAAGACGGCGGAGCGCCGCACCAGCGCGCCGTGGCGCGGGTCGCTCTGGTGTAGGGGCGGGAGCTGACCCCGCCCGTCCGCGCCGGCGTTGCCGATGACGTCGGCGAGCGCCACCACCTCGCCGATCACCAGCGTCCCCGGCGCATCGATCAGCGCCGCCGGGATTTCCGCCTCCCCCAGCTCGGCAAGGGTGCCGATCCAGGTGTGGGCCTGCGGGGTCGCCGCGGCGAGCAGCAGGGCTGCCGGAGTCGTCGCCTCCCACCCACGGGCGAGCATGAAGGCGGCCAGCTCACCGCGCGTGGCGACCCCCATCAGCACGACGACCGTCGCCGCCTGCGGCAACAGGCCACCGAGCACCGGTGCGTAGGCGCTCTCGTGGTGACCGGCGACCACCACGAAACCGGCGGCGAGGCCCCGATGGGTCACCGGGATGCCGGCGAGCTCCGGCGCCGAGAGGGCGCTGGAGATCCCCGGCACCACCTCGAACGGCACGCCGGCGGCGGCGAGGGCCAGCGCCTCCTCGCCGCCGCGACCGAACACGAAGGGGTCGCCGCCCTTGAGGCGCACCACCCGCTTGCCGCGCCGGGCGGCGCGCACCAGGAGGCGGTGGATGCTCTCCTGCGCCGTGCCGCCGCCGCCCGCCCGCTTCGCCACCGAGAAGCGCTGGGCTTGAGGTGCGAGCGCCAGCACGTCGAGCGACACCAGGCCGTCGTAGAAGACGACGTCGGCGGCGGCGAGGATGCGCGCCGCCTTGCGCGTCAGCAGCTCGGGGTCGCCGGGACCGGCGCCCACCAGCCAGACGAACCCGCCGGCGGGATTGGCACCCACGGGGTCGGTGCTCACGACGAGGCCCCCCCGCCGGTCGTCTCGCGCCGCTCGTAGAGGCGGTTGAGGGCTTGCAGCAGCTGTGGCCGGCGGGCTGCCATCGGCACCCCCTGCTCACGCTGGCGCCGCTTGAGCGCCGCCGCCTCCCGCACCCAGCTCTCGACCTCCTCGGGAACGAGGTCCTCGAGCCCCTCGCGCAGCAGGCCGGCGAGCGCCGGCGCCTCGCCTGCGGTCGACACCGCCACGGTCACGCCGCCCTTGCGCAGCACGCCGCCGGTGTAAGCGCTGGCGTGGCGCGGGTCGTCGACGGCGTTGACGAAGATGCGGCGCTCGGCGGCCGCCGCGGCGACCTCGCGGTTGACCGCCGGCGGCGCCGCGGCGACCACCAGCCAAACGCCGTCGAGGTCGGCTGGCGTGAAGGCGCGCCGCTCGAGACGCACCCCCGACGCGGCGATCTCCGGCCGTGCCTCCGGCGCCACCACCACCACGTCGGCGCCGGCGGCCAGCAGGCCGGTGAGCTTGCCCGCCGCCACCGGCCCGCCGCCGACGAGCAGCACGCGGCGCCCCTGCAGCTTGAGGAAGAGGGGGAAGAGCGACTCGCTCATGACGTCGACTCCTGTGCGGCAGGTGCCGTCACCACGGGCGTCGCAACCAGGCTCACCGTCAGCTCGGCCGCCACCGCCAGCGAGGTCACCGGCGCCGGCGACACCAGCAGCCGCGCCGCCAACGCTTCGAGCACCTTCGCCAGCCCCTCCTCGACCGTCTCGCGATCGCTGTGCACGGCGACCTCGGGGCGAGGAGGCGCCTCGTAGGGGTCGGAGACGCCGGTGAAGTGGTCGATCTCGCCGCGCAGCGCCTTGGCGTAGAGCCCCTTGACGTCGCGCGCGACGAGGGTCTCGAGGGGCGCGGTGGCGAAGATCTCCAGGAAGGGGATCCCCTCCGCCTCCGCCTGGGAACGCACCTCGGCGCGGGTGTCGGCGTAGGGAGAGATGGCGGCGGTCACCACGCCGACGCCATGCCGCGCCAGCAGCCGCGCGACGTAGCCGATGCGGCGCACGTTGGTGTCGCGGTCTTGGCGCGAGAAGCCGAGCCCCTTCGAGAGCTGCTCGCGGAACTCGTCGCCGTCGAGGACCTCCACCGCTCCCGCCGGCAGGGCGCCGCGTACCGCCTGCGCCAGGGTGCTCTTGCCGGCCCCCGAGAGGCCGGTGAGCCAGAGGATGAAGCCGCGCCGGTGGTGGCCGTTGGTGGCCGCGTGCGCGACCTCGGCGACGGCCGGAGCAACAGTCGCCGCCTGCGCGGCCGGCTCCGCCTTCGCCTCCGCCTCCGCCTCCGCCCGCGCCGGCTCGACCGCCGCCGTGCCGGTGAAGTGCGCGCGCAGCACCGCCGCCACCTCGGGCCGGGTGAACTCGGCCGGCAGCTCGCCGCCCTCGCGCAGGATCTCGCGCACCCGGCTGCCCGATAGCTCCAACCGCTCCGCCGCGGGGTGCGGGCAGGTGCGCGTCGAGGCGAGCGCGCCACAGGTGCGGCAGTAGAACGTCGGCTCGAGCTTGAGCGGCGCCACGCCCAGCTCCGCGCGGCTGAAGCGCTCGAAGATCTCCTGCGCCTCGTAGGGGCCGTAATACTTGCCGACGCCGGCGTGGTCGCGGCCGACGATCAGCCGGTTGATGCCGTAGTTCTTGCGCACCAGGGCGTGGAAGAGCGCCTCGCGCGGGCCAGCGTAGCGCATGGCCGCCGGGAAGGCGGCGAGCAGCGTGCGCTCGGGCGGGTAGTAGCGAGCCACCAGCGCCTCGTAGGTCTGGAAGCGCACGGTCGCCGGCACGTCGTCGCCCTTGGTCTCCCCGACGAGGGGATGGATCACCAGCCCGTCGACCTGCTCGAGGGCGAGCTTGGTGAGGTGCTCGTGGGCGCGGTGGATGGGGTTGCGGGTCTGGAAGCCGGCGACCTCCTGCCAGCCGCGGCGGGCGATCTCCTGGCGCAGCTCGCGCGGCGTGTAGCGGTGCTCGGCAAAGGGCAGCGTCTCGGGCAGCGGCAACGCCCGCACCGGGCCGCCGACCAGCGTGCGCGGCCGCGCCAGCAGGTAAGCGACGCCAGGGTGCGCGGCGTCCTCGGTGCCGTACACCGCCCGCGCCTCGGCCAGCGGGTCGCGGTCGAAGATCTCCTCGACCTGCACCACGCCGAGCAGCGGCCCGGCGTGGCCGGGCTGGGACGCCGGGGCGTAGAGCGCCGCCTCGCCCCCCGGCGAAAGCTGCGCCGCGGTGGCGCCGTCGACCGCCAGCGTCAGCGGCAGCGGCCACACCGTGCCGTCGCTGAGCCGCAGCCGCGCCAGCACGCTCCCGTAGTCGGCGGCACCGAGGAAGCCGGTGAGCGGGCTCGCCGCGCCGGTGGCGATGAGCTCGAGGTCCGCCTGCTCGCGCGGGTCGAGGGTGATCGCCGGCAGGCGGGAGGCGTGGTCGAGGAAGTGGATCACCTCGTCGGGGCGGACGAAACGGTCGACCAGCTTGCCGCCGTGCGGGGCGACGAGCTCGTCGGCGAAGGGCGCGGCGAGGTGTGAGGTGGTGTGGCGAGGCGCGGCGAAGGGCGCCGGCACTGCCGACTCCCGCTCCAGGATGGTCATGGGGTGTTTCCTCCGAGCACGGAAGTGGACGCGGCGTTGGCGCCCTCTGGTGGTAGTGAGTTTGAGAGTCCGGGTTGCAGGATAGGCAGGCGGCTCGCCCGCGCTGTCGGGCGCAGGTGCAGGCCGCACTCGGTCTTCGTGGCGCCGCGCCAGCGGCCGGCACGCGGGTCCTCGCCGGCGGCCACCGGGCTGGTGCAGGGCCAGCAGCCGACGCTCGGGTAGCCGAGCTGGTGCAGCGGGTTGGTGGGCACGTCGTGCTGCCGCAGGTAGGCCCACACCTCGGCGCTGCTCCAGGCAACGAGCGGGCTCACCTTGACGAGGCCGAAGGTGGGATCGCGCTCGACCACCGCGGCGCCGGCGCGTGCCGCCGTCTGGTCGCGGCGGATGGAGGCGATCCACGCCTCGCGGCCGGCGAGGGCGGCGCGCAGCGGGCGCACCTTGCGCAGCTCGCAGCAGCGGTCGGGGTCGTGCGCCCACAGCCGCTCGCCGTGGGCCGCCGCCTGCTCGTCGACCGTCTGCGCGGGGCGCACGCCGCGGATGCCGATGCCGTAGCGCTCCTCGAGCTGCCACCAGAGCTCGAGGGTCTCGGGAAAGAGCAGGCCGGTGTCGAGGGTGACGACGTCGATGGGCAGCCGGTGGCGGCCGATGAGGTCGATGAGCACGCAGCCTTCGGCGCCGAAGGCGGTGGCGAAGACGAGCCGCGGGGCGAAGCGCTCGGCCGCCCAGCGCAGCACGTCCAGCGGCTGCTTTCCTTCCAGCTGCCGTGCCGCGTCGGCAACCTCGTCCGCCGGAGCCACGTCGATCTCGAGAGCTGCCGAAGTCTGCGCCACCGTCCCACCTCCGTCCGCCACAGCCGTTGCGCCGCTCGCGGCCACGCTGGCCGCGGGTGAAAACAAAAGGCCCGGGTGTTACCCCGGGCCCTTTGGATCGGCTGTGTTTGGTGGGTGGGTGCTAGACCGGCTGGTCCACGAACGCAGCGGAGCCGCAGGCACCGGGGATTGCCCGGGCCTTGTTACAAGGACACATGCAGCTCGTTACCGCGCTCACGGGGACATTCTCGATGCAATGCCGCAGCTTGTCAAGTGGGGATCTGCGAGAAGTCGACGACAAGTCACGAGGAGGTCATCCCCGGCCCGCAGCGAGCGGGCCAGAGCCGAGCGGTCGTAGGCGCCGGGGTCGTTGCGCAGCACCTCCGCCGCCTTCGGACGGACCATACGCAAAGCGAGCGGATCGTCGAAGATGCGAGGAAAACCGAGCAACTGGTGGGCGACCCGCCGCTCCACCACCCGCTCGGCTGCCCGGCTGGCCTGACCGTCCTGCACGCCGCGTCGCCTCCTCCCAGAAACCTACACAAACGTTGCGACTGCGCCGTCGAGCGCCCACCCGTCGACTGCGCGCGAAGGATACCGCTTGACATCGGCGGTCGACTCTGCGTACTCTCCGCCGCACATGTCGCCGGCGTTCGCTGCCCACCGCCACGCACTTGCGCTCGCCCTGCCGAGCGAGAGTGGCAGTGTGCTCGGCGCCTTCGGACTGACCGGGCTCCTGCTGATCGTCCTCGTTCTCATCGGGCTCCTTGGCAGGAGCCCGGGGGCGTTGACGATCGGCTAAGCCAGCAACTACAGCATCCACCGATCCAAAGCGCCCCCGGGGAAACCCGGGGGCGCTTTTGTTTTTGCCACGCTGCATTAGCAAAGCCAACCGATTCGTACGGAGGTGGTGGCTCAATGAACCCAGAGGAAACCGCAGCCGGCGCCGTCCGCATCTTCGACACCACGCTGCGCGACGGCGAGCAGTGCCCGGGGGCGAGCCTCACCAGCGAGGAGAAGGTGCGGGTGGCCCACCAACTGGCGCGGTTGGGGGTGGACATCATCGAGGCCGGCTTCCCGGCGGCGAGCCCGGACGACTTCGCCGGCGTGGCGCGCATCGCCGCCGCCTTCGCCGACGCCGGCTCCCCCACCGTCGCCGGCCTGGCGCGGGCGAAGCGCGAGGACATCGATTGCGCCTGGCAGGCGGTGCGCGCGGCGGCCCATCCCCGCATCCACACCTTCCTCGCCACCTCGCCGCTGCACATGGAGAGGAAGCTGGGGATGACGCCGTCGCAGGTGCTGGCGCAGGTGAAGACGGCGGTGGCGCGCTGCCGCGAGCTGTGCGACGACGTCGAGTTCAGCCCCGAGGACGCCACCCGCTCGGAGCCCGAGTTCCTCGTCGAGGTGCTGTCGGCGGCGATCGCCGCCGGGGCGACGACGCTCAACATCCCCGACACCGTCGGCTACGCGCTGCCCGACGAATACGGCGCCCTCATCCGCCGCCTGCGCGCCGAGACCGCCGGCGGCGAGCGCGCCATCTGGTCGGTGCACTGCCACGATGACCTCGGCCTGGCGACCGCCAACACCCTCGCCGGCCTCGCCGGCGGGGCACGCCAGGCGGAGGTGACGGTCAACGGCCTCGGCGAGCGCGCCGGCAACGCCAGCCTCGAGGAGGTGGTGATGGCGATCGCCACCCGTGGCGCCCGCATCGGCCTGACCACCGGCGTAGTGACCCGCGAGATCGCCAAGAGCTCGCGGCTGGTGAGCCACCTCACCGGCTTCCTGGTGCCGCCCAACAAGGCGATCGTCGGCGCCAACGCCTTCGCCCACGAGGCCGGCATCCACCAGCACGGCATGCTGCGCGACGAGCGCACCTACGAGATCATGCGCCCCGAGACGGTGGGGCTCGAGGGCACCCGGCTGGTGCTCGGCAAGCACAGCGGCCGCCACGCCTTCGAGGCGCGGCTGGGCAACCTCGGCATCGAGCTCGCGGGCGAGGCGCTGCAGGATGCCTTCCACCAGTTCAAGCGCCTCTCCGAGCGCAAGCGCCAGGTCACCGATGCCGACCTGCTGGCCCTCGCCCACGACGAGGCGAGCCGGGGCGAGCGCTTTCAGCTGCTCGACCTGCAGGTCTGCTGCGGCCGCCCCGGCATGCCCACCGCCACTGTGCGCGTTTCGGACGCGCAGGGTGCGCCGCGCACCGGCTCGGCGATCGGCGAAGGGCCGGTCGAGGCCACCTTCCGCGCCATCCAAGAGCTGGTGGGCAGCGAGGCGCGGCTGCTGGACTTCGAGCTGCACGGCGCCACCGCCGGCGAGGACGCCCTCGGCGAGGCGACCGTGCGAGTGGCTATCGACGGCCGGCGGGTCACCGGCTACGGCGCCGACCAGGACATCATGGTGGCCAGCGCCAAGGCCTTCCTCGCCGCCCTCAACCGCGGCTTCCATGGAACCGAAGAAGCCGCGCAGGCGCCCCACGCCTCGTCATCGCGAGGAGCGCAGCGACG
>DASYUP010000162.1:0-6425 GCA_036001185.1 Thermoanaerobaculia bacterium | reverse complement strand
GCAGTGCAAGGCTGGTCGCGGTGGGAGGAGCCCTCCTCCTGGCGTTGACCGCGCTCGGTTGTGCGGGGAGAAAGCCGCCGGTCAGTGGCGCGGTACTCGAGGCGACCCCCTCACCGCCTGCCGAGCCGGTTGCTTCCATCGCCGCTGAGTCGACACCCCCGCCGGAGACGGCGCCGGCTCCGGAGCCCGCTCCATCTCCGGAGCCCACTCCAACTTCCGAGGCGAGCCTGACTCCCGAGGCCGGCCCGGCTCCCGCGGTCAGTCCGGCTCCCGAAGCCACCGTGGCCCCCGAGGCCACCGTGGCCCCCGAGGCCACCCCAACTCCCGAGGAGGCTCTCGCTCCCGACGCGGCACCAGCCGCGACGCCATCGACCTTGGAGCCCGCTCCCGAGCCTGTCACCACTCCCGAGACGCCTGCTACTCCGGAGGCACCGGAAGCCCCAGTCGCGCCTTCCCCGACAGCTCAGCGGGCACCCTCCAGCGAGTCCAAGTCCCTCCGCGAGCTCTGTCGCCAGCACTCCGAAGAGAACTGGCTCGACGAGAGCCGGCGGCGGCTCACCGAGACCTTCTGCGGCGCCACGCTCTGGTTCGACGGGCTGTTCGGCGGCACCGCGCACGTCGAGAGCGCGCGCGCCGTGTACGGCCGCGTCGAGCTGTCGACGTTGCACACCGACTTTCGGGGCATGGACGTCAACGCGCGGGTGCGGCTCAACTACCAGCTCCCCAACTTCGAGCGCCGCTTCCGGCTCTTTCTCGGCCGCGACGATCGCGATGTCGCCGCCGACCGGCAGGAGGGGTTCGCCATCCGCTCGGCGGTCTTCGGCCTGCAGCAGCAGGAGGAGTGGCTCGCCGGCCTCGGCTACTCGCCGCCTGGCCGCTTCCTCAGCCGAATCGATCTCGGGGTCGGCGCTCGCTTGCGCACCGCGCCGGTGGCCTTCGTGCAGGCGCGCTACCGGCACAACCGCTTCGTCGGCAACCTCGACGTGTGGCGGATGCGCGAGACGGTGTTCTGGGAAAACCGCGCCGGCTTCGGCTCGACCAGCAGCATCGACTGGGATCACGTGCTGCGGCGCGACACGCTCTTCCGCTGGGGCACCGTCGGCACGTTCTCGCAGGGCTCGAAGGGGCTCGAGTGGCGCTCGGCGACGGTGCTGTACCACAACCTGCGCAAGCTCCGCGCGGTGGCGGGTGAGCTGTTCGTGCGCGGCGCCACCAGCGCGGAGGTGCCACTGCGCGAGTACGGCGCGCGGGGCATCTATCGCCAGCCGATCGGCGGCCCCTATCTCTTCGGCGACCTCATCGTCGGCTACACCTGGCCGCAGGAGCGCCGCGACGAGCCGCGCAAGGGCTCGGCGATGGTGGGCCTCGGCGTCGAGCTGTGGTTCGGGCAGGGGACGTTCTGACCGCTGGAGAGGGCGGGCGGGGACAAGGGCCGATCGCCGAAGTGTGAGGCCGAGCCTCTACCCAGGATCCGCACTCGCCAGGTAGTGCATCGGCGAAGTGACGCGACTGCTCAACGAACGCCTGGGTGATTTCGTCGCGCTCGCCGCCCACGATGATCCACAGTCGCTCGCGATCGGTGCGCAGGTCGCCGTCGGCCACGCCCTGATGACGGCGAAGAATCTGCAGGGCCTGGTCGAGCGCCAGCAAGTGGCGGCGGATCACCTCGCGATCGAGGCGCCCCGGGGTCACTGCCCGAACTCGCCGCGCAGGATCCGAGCCCGGTGGGCCGCCTCGATCTTCGCCAGCTGCGGGGCGAAGTCGCAGTAGCCAGAGAGCGCCTCGCCCTCGCGGCGCGTGCTGGCGCGGAGGTCGCGGCTCATCACCCTCACCCCCTCGCGCAGCACGCGCGCGTAGAGGAGCGGGGGGGCCTGGTTGAGCACTATCAGGTCGACGTCGGGGGTCTCGAGAGCGGCCATGAGGTCACTGGTGAGATCCGCCAAATAGCGAAGGGTCGTAGCTGCAGGGCGGTCGGGTGCCACGAAGACCGCGACGTCGACGTCACTGTGAGGCTGCAGCTCACCGCGTACCGCCGAACCGAACAGATCGGCCTCCTGCACCTCCGCGCGTCCCCTCCATGAAGCGGGTCAAGCGATCGACGAGCTCTTCACGATTGGCGATCACGGTCCCGATTATCCCTCCTTCCAGGTAGGGGAGCAGCTTGCCTGCCCCTGGGCGGGGGGTTCCCCCACCCGGTCGGAGACAAGCTCCGCCGCCCCTACCGCTGATAGCCTTCCGCCCCATGTCTGAACCGCTGTCTGCACCCATCCGCATCGAGAGCTACGTCGAAGAGCGCTGGGTCGCCGGCGAGGGGCCGGGGAGTACGCTGGTCAACCCCGCCACCGGCGAAGCTCTTGCCACCGCCTCCACCACCGGCATCGATCTCGGCGCCGCGCTGCGCCACGCCCGCGAGGTGGGCGGCCCCGCGTTGCGCGCGCTCAACTTCGCCCAGCGCGCCGGCATCCTCAAGGGGCTCGCCGGCGCCATCAAGGAGCATCGCGACGAGCTGCTGTCGCTGGCGATGAAGAACGGTGGCAACACCAAGGGCGACGCCAAGTTCGACGTCGACGGTGCGAGTGGCACGCTGGCCTTCTACGCCAACCTCGGACGCGGCCTGGGCGAGGCGCGTTACCTGCTCGATGGCGAGGCGGTGCCGCTGGGGCGCGCGACGCCGCTCGCCGGCCGCCACGTCTGGGTGCCGCGGCGGGGAGCGGCGGTGCTGGTCAACGCCTACAACTTTCCGGCCTGGGGCTTCGCCGAGAAGGTGGCCTGCGCCTTCCTCGCCGGCATGCCGGTGGTCGTCAAGCCGGCGACGCAGACGGCGCTGGTGGCGTGGCGCATCGCCCGGCTATTCGTCGACAGCTCGTTGCTACCCGCGGGAGGCTGGACCTTCCTCGCCGGCCCCGCCGGCGACCTGCTCGACCACCTCGAGGCGCAGGACGTGCTCGCCTTCACCGGCTCGGCGGCGACCGGCGCCAAGATGCGCGCCCATCCGCGGGTGCTGGAGAAGGGCGTGCGCGTCAACGTCGAGGCGGACTCGCTCAACGCGGCGGTGCTGGGCCCCGACGTCGCGCCCGGCTCGCCGACCTGGGAGCTGTTCGTCAAGGAAGTGGTGCACGAGATGACGCAGAAGGCGGGGCAGAAGTGCACCGCCACGCGCCGCGTGTTCGTGCCGCGCGAGCGGCTGCAGGCTGCGCGCGCGGCGCTGGTGGGCAAGCTGGGCGAGGTGCGCGTCGGCGATCCGGCAGACGAGGGCGTCGGCATGGGCCCGGTGGTCAGTGACGGGCAGCGCCGCGACGTCGAGGCCGGGGTGGCGGAGATAGCCCGCGGCGCCGCGGTGGCATGGACGGGCGAGGCGCCGAGCGGGAACGGCTTCGTGGCCGCGCGGCTATTGGTGGCGGAGGACCCGCGAGCGGCCGCCGCCGTGCATCGCCGCGAGGTGTTCGGGCCGGTGGCGACGCTCATGGCGTACGACGGCACTGCCGAGGAGGCGGGCGAGCTGGTGGGCTTGGGCGAGGGGTCGCTGGTGTCGAGCGTCTACTCGGATGACGCCGAGTTCGTGGCCGCGGCGACGCTGGCGATGGCGCCCTTCAACGGGCGCGTCTACATCGGCGCCGCCGAAGTAGCGGCGGAGGCGCTGGGGCCGGGGACGGTGCTGCCGGGCCTGGTGCACGGCGGACCGGGGCGCGCCGGCAGTGGCGAGGAGCTCGGCGGGCTGCGGGGGCTGCACCACTACATGCAGCGCACGGCGGTGCAGGGGCCGAAGGCGGTCCTCGACCGGATCGGCAGCGAGGGAGTGGCGGGCTAGGCGAAGACGGGCGGGGACTAGCCCCGCCCTACACCCGAGAGCAGCCCTTTTAGGGGAGTGCGGTCTCTGGCTCTGATGCAGGGGCGGGGCTTGACCCCGCCCGTGGTCACTCGAGCAGCACTCGCTCGGCGCCGCAGTAGAGGTTGCAGCGACCCGGGCGCACGAATCCGGCGACAGTCATGCCGGCTCGCGCCGCGAGCCGCAGCGCCAGCGTCGACGGCGCTCCCACCGCCACCAGCAGCGGGATGCCCGCCCGCAGTGCTTTCTGCACGATCTCGAAACCGATGCGGCCGGAGACGGCGAGCAGCCTCTCGCCGGCGGGCAGCTGGCCGGCGAGCAGGAGGGCGCCGACCAGCTTGTCGACCGCGTTGTGCCGGCCGACGTCTTCGCGCAGCAGCAGCAGCTCGCCGCGGGCGTCGAAGAGCGCCGCCGCGTGCAGGCCGCCCGTGGAGGCGAAGAGCTGCTGCGCCGGCGCCATGCGGCCGGGCAGCTCGAGCAGCAGCGACAGCGGGACGCGCGGCCCCGCCGGCAGCGGCGGAAAGCCGCCGGCGAAGACGGCGTCGACCGAAGCCTTGCCGCACACTCCGCAGGCGGCGGTGGAGAGGAACGGGCGCGCCGGCGTGGTGGTGCTGGTGCGCCGTGCGGTGAGGCGCGCGACGACACGGCTGCCCGCCGCTTCGCCGGGAGCGGCCTCGTCGAGCGAGGCGATGTCTGCCGCGCCGTCGACGATCCCCTCGGCGTAGAGCAGACCGGCCACCAGCTCGCGGTCATGGCCCGGCGTGCGCAGGGTCACCGCCAGCGGCGCGGGCGGGGCGCCGGTGCTCGCCGCCGCATCGTCTATCGCCACCAGGATCTCGAGCGGGTCCTCGACCACCACCGCGTCGGGGAGCTCCTGCCGCGCGCCGTCGACGACGAAGGTGATGGGCCAGGTCTCGGTGGGAGCTGCCATGCGCCGGTCTTGCTCGCAGGCTAGCACTGGCCTGCCGGGAGGCTGCGGGCTTCGCGGCGGTGAGAAGGGCGCAAAGGCCGGGCGGCTGATGCCGCCCGGCAGCGTTTGCCTTTGTGTAGAGAAGGGAATCCGACCCGGACTGCTTCAGCCCGCCGCCGCGATGGCCGGAGCGGCGTGGATGGGCTGAGCCTCGTGAAGCAGCGAGGCGCGCTCGCAGAGGATGCTGAAGTAAGTGAAGGTGGTGAGGAAGCGGGTGAACCCCATCACCAGGCTGGCTACCTCGCGCGAGACACCGTGCAGGCTGGCGGCGAGCTCGCGCAGCGCCAGCCGGCGCATGGTCTCGACCTCGCCGGCGAAGGTGCGCACGTCGCTCTGCAGCTCGCGCAGATGACGGTCGAGGAGGCGCAGGCCGGCACGGGCGCCGCCGTCATGCACGCGGCCGGCGACGTCGTCCCAGAACACCCGTTGCGGCAGGGCGGCGCCATGGGCGACGAGCTCGCGATAGAGCCCCTCGGTGTCGATGTGGGCGAAGAACGGCTCGCGGACGATCAGGGGATCGGCGGGATCGACGCCCTCGCGCTCGAAGAGCTCGGTGCGGGTGCGCACCAGCGCCTCGCCGATGGCGGTGAGGTGGTCGCTGCAAGAGCCGAGCAAGGAGAGGCCGCGATCGAGGGCGCTCGCGGCGGCGGCGGCATCCGCCACGAGCGCCGCATCGACGGCATCGTGGAGCCCATTTAGCGCCAGCATGAGATCGAGGTTGGCTTCGCGGTGATGGCGTTCGAGCTCGCGGCTACGCTGCTCCAGGTGCTCGCTGAAAGTGTTGTTCTGGGTGGTAGAGAACCCCAGAAAGCAGACGATGGGGCACATTCCCATGGTTTGTTCTCCCAAGCAGGACGAGAAATTGGTCAGGGGGTGAGCGTCTAAGGGGGAGCGATGGCCGCCGCGGCGGACCGCGGGCCGGGTGTCGCGCGCACACCGCTCCTACCGACGCCGTGCCGCCGCCAAGAGGCGCGCCGGCGCCTGCAAGCTGCCGCGTGGTCAGCCTCCCAGGGCCTGGAACAGCGCCCAGGTCGCCGGGGAGCTCAGCATGCGATCGGAGCCGGCGAGCAGGCGCAGTTGAGCGGCCCGCAGCGCCGTCGCCGGGTCTTCACCGGCGCGAAGGCCCTCGTGCAGGGCGGTCAACAGCTCGACGCTGCGCTGGTCGCCCACCGGCCAGAGGGCGGCGACCACCGTGGGAATGTCCGCGGCGAGGAAGGCGCGCGCCAGGCTGAGGCCCTGATCGCGGCCGGCGGCAGGCCCGCGGGCGCCGTCGCAGGCACCGAGCACGACGGTGCGCGTCCTGCCGCGGGGGAGCTTGGCGATCTCGCCGGCGTAGAGGGCGCCGCTGCCATCGCCCTCGTGGCGGGGTGTCAACGCCAGTGCCGAGCCGGGTGGGTAGGCGTCGTTGACGGTGGCGTGCAGCGCCAGGTGCACCACCGCGCGATCGCCGATGGCGGCGAAAGCGTCGCGGGTGGCTTGGGGTCCGACCGCCAGTTGGACGTCGTTGTAGAGCGCGGCGACCCGTCGCGCCTCTACGGCGGCGCCGGGTAGCGGCGGCAGCCCAGGGAAGAGCAGCTCGTCGACGCGAGAGTCGGCGACCACGAGCGCCGAGGGAGCGGTGGTGGCCAG
>DASYUP010000161.1:0-2869 GCA_036001185.1 Thermoanaerobaculia bacterium | reverse complement strand
GTAGGTGCAGGACCAGGTGTCGTCGGCCTTCCAGCTCCAGATCACGTAGAGGCCGGCGTGCGGGCGGACCAGCTCTTTGATGGGCTCGGCCCAGTACGGCGTGATGAGCGGCGACCAATCGACTTGCATGGGTTTGGCGGTGGTCGCCTAGACCATGGGGCAGCGCCCGTGCGCGAAGGCGGCGAGCAGTTGCCAGACCGCGTCGGGCGCGGTCTGCAGCAGGAAGTGGGGGCCGTCGAGGACCTGGGCGTCGACCAGCGGGTGGACCCCCTCGATGCTGCGGCGCTCGGCGCCGCGCGCGATGCGGTCCTGGCGCGCTTGCAGGTAGAGGATCGGCACCTTGACCTTGGCGAGGTCTTCGGTGACGTCGGCTGCCGCCAGCTCGCGGACGCGTGAGGCGAGCACGTCGGGCCGCACTGAGCTGATGGCGCGCTGGGCCGCCACGACCAGCTCCGTTGGGGCCTCGTCACCCAGGAGGAGCCAGCGGAGCGTCGAAGGCGGCGCGGCTAGCCCGAAGAGGGAGGTGAGGGGGGCCTCGCGCAGCCACCTGAGCCGCGACCACTTGGCCGCGGTGGCGACGAGCACCAGGCCGACGAGGCCCGGCGGCTGGGTGGCCGCCAGGCGAATGGCGAGGGGACCCGAGAACGACTCGGCGAGGAGGATCCACCGGCCTTGCGGCAGGCGCCGCAGCGCGAGCTCGATGAGCTCGTCGACGTTGGCCAGGCGATCGGCCGGGAAGTCGAGCGGCACCGGCCGAAAGCCCTCGGGATGGCGGGCCACGAAGGGGGTGAGGAGCTGCCCGGTGCCATCGAGGCCGGGAAGCAGGACGACCAACACCTCTTCAGCGGGCGCGGGAAGCGCCGAGTCCGAGCGAGCCATTGGCGGGCCCCCTGTCGATCGCGTAGACGTCGAGCGGCTTGTTCACGGGGTGGGTCCACGTGATTAGACGGCCGCGGGGGCGCGGTTTCCCCTCCCGGGGAGGGGTTTCAACGTTGGATTCGAGCTAGGTCTACCGGCAGCAGTGAGTTGGCAAGGGTGGGCAGGCGACGAGGCCGTTGGCGACGCCGCCTGCCCGCGCCAGGCGACGTCAGCCCAGCGCCCCCACGAGCTCCGGCACTTCCTCCGGCGCGCCGGTGTCGCCGATCGCCGCCGGCACCGCCACTGCCTTCCGCGTCCGCGCCACCAGCATGTAGATCGAGGGCACCACGAACAGCGGGAAGAGGGTGCCGATGATCATGCCGGAGACCAGCATGATGCCGATCGAGTTGCGGGCGCCCGCTCCCGGCCCGCGGGCGAAGACGAGCGGCAGGTGGCCGACCACCGTCGCTGCGGTGGTCATGAGGATGGGCCGCAGCCGGGTGGCGGCGGCGCCGAGGATGGCGTCGAGCTTTTCGCGCCCCTGCTCCTGCAGGTGGTTGGCGAATTCGACGATGAGGATGCCGTTCTTGGCCACCAATCCAACCAGGGTGATGAGGCCCACCTGGCTGTAGATGTTGAGGGTCGTCAGGCCGAGGAAGGAGAAGAGCAGCGCCCCCGAGAGGGCCAGCGGCACCGACCCGGCAAGGACGATGAAGGGGTCGCGGAAGCTCTCGAACTGCGCCGCCAGCACGAGGTAGATGAGCAGCGCCGAGAGCAGGAAGGTGCCGAGGAACTTGCTCCCCTCGGTGCGGAGCTGGCGCGACTCGCCGGCGTAATCGACGGTGAAGCCGGTGGGCAGCACCTTGGCGGCCTCCGTCTCGAGGAAGCCGAGCGCCTTGTCCAGCGGCACGCCCGGCGGCACGACGCCCTGGATGCGCACCGCGTTGAGCTGCTGGAAGCGCTTGAGCTCGCGCGGCTCGGTGGTGGTCTTGATGCTGGCGAAGGTGGAGAGCGGCACCAGCTTGCCGCCCGGGCCGGTGACGTAGATGTCGCGTAGCTGCTCGGGGGTGAGGCGCTGGCTGCGTTTCACCTGCGGGATCACCTTGTAGCTGCGCCCCTGGATGCTGAAGCGGTTGACGTAGTTGCCGCCCACGAGGGTGGCGAGGTCGCGGCCCACCTGGCTCATGTCGACGCCCTGCGAGCGCACCTTGTCGCGGTCGAAGACCAGCTCGGCCTGCGGCTGGTCCACCTTGAGGTCGGCGTCGGCGAACATGAAGAGGCCGCTCTGGAAGGCCTTGCCGACGAGGCCGTTGGCGATCTCCATCAGGCGCTCGGGCTCGGCCGTCGAGGCGATGACGAAGTCGACCGGGAAGTCGCCACCGCCCGGCAGCGACGGCGGGGTGAGCGGGATGATGCGGACGCCGGGGATCGTCGACAGCTTGCCGGCCGCCGCCATCTGTAGCTCGGCGGAGGTGCGCTGGCGCTTGCTCCACGGCTTGGTCACCATGCCGCCGAAGCCGCCGGTGGGGAAGGTGAGCTGGAAGGTGGCGTCGGTCTCCGGGAACGACGCGAAGACCTTGTCGATCTCCTGGGTGTAGAGGTTGGTCTGGTCGATGGTCGAGTTGGCGTTGGCCTGGACGATGCCGAACACCACCCCCTGGTCTTCCTGCGGCGCCAGCTCGCGCTGCGAGAAGAGGTAGAAGGGGACGATGAGCGCCACCACCATGACCCACAGCGTCAGCACCACCGGCCGGTACTGCAGGGTGCCGGCGAGGAGGCGCGAGTAGCGCGCGCGGACAGCCTCGAAGCGGCGGTTGACGAAGCCGGCGAAGCCGCGCTCGCTGTCGCCCTGGCGCAGCAGCTTGCTGCCCATCATCGGCGACAGGGTGAGGGCGACGATGCCGGAGACGATGACCGCGCCGGCGAGGGTGAAGGCGAACTCGCGGAAGAGCGAGCCGGTGAGGCCGCCCTGGATGGCGAGCGGGGTGTATACGGCGGCCAGCGTGATGGT